>JBKHDE010000225.1:0-7531 GCA_046541495.1 Desulfococcaceae bacterium | reverse complement strand
TCGTCGGGGCGACAGCGACGACCGGAGATGCCTCCGGGGGGAGGGAGGTTCTGGTGATCCAGAGCCTGTCGATCGCCCCCTATGAGGCGGTGTTCGAAGGGTTTCAAGCGGTCGTTCAAGAACCGGTCGAAAGAATCCTTCTGCCGGATGCCGACCCGGTTCGTCTGGCGGAGCGGATGCGTCGGCGGTGGCCGGCGGCGATTTTTTGTATCGGCCGCCAGGCCCTGGAAGCCGTTTCCCATTTCGAGGGGGTGCCGATCGTGTATGCCATGGTGCTGGAGCCCCCGGAAGCGGGTCGCGAAAGCGACGGATATCCGAAGCGGCTCACCGGCATTCGCATGTTTGTCGAACCCCGGGAGCAGGTGCGGGTATTCAAACGACTGTTTCCGGAGGTCGAAAGGATGGGCATGCTGCACAACCCCGGCCGGTCCTTAGGGGCTGCGGCGGTAGCGGCCCTGGAAAGCATGGGGATGAATGCCGTGGCGGCGCCGATATCCGACCCGACACAGGGTGTGGCGGCATTGGAGGCCATGGTCGAAAAGATCGACGCCTTCTGGATGCTGCCCGATCTGTCGGTCTGGAGCCCTGAAACGGTCGAATATCTGTTTCTGGTGTCCATGAGCCGACACATTCCGGTCTTGACCTTTTCCAAGAAATATGTGGATATGGGCGCCTCGGTTGCGGTGGGGATCAAGCCCCGGTATATCGGATTCCAGGCGGCACGGATCATCAACCGGTTGCCGGAGGGGGAGCTCCAGGGGGGGGCGATTACGGTGCATCCGGATGAGATGGCCGTCTTCATCAATACATCCATCGCCGAAAAACTGGGGAAAAAGATCCTCCAATGGTCGGTGAAGACCCACCCGCCTGTGGACCCCGAAGATCGGGCCGATAACTGATGCACAGACCGATCCGTACATCTTTTGCTACCCGGCTTTTCGTCATGTTCACCCTTTTCATGACGCTGGCGTGCGGGGTTGTGCTTTCCGTTTTAATTTCATACCAATCCGGAGATATCAACCGGCGGCTGGAACAAAAAGGCCGGCTGCTGGCCACGGTTCTGGCTACGACCTGCCGACTCGGGGTCTTTTCTAAAAACGAGCGGCTGATGCGGACCGCCATCCATGGGATTTCGAACCAGGAAGAGGTGGTGGAAATCGGAATTTTCGACGAGGAGGGCCATTTGCTGCAAAAGTGGTTCCGGGAGAGCGATGCGGTCCGTCAGCCCGAAACTGAAAAAATCGCCGTTCCGGCAGAGGCGATGAGCGGCGGGCGCATTCCATCTTCCGATCCCTCGCCGGTATGGGAATTCTGGGGGCCGGTGACCTCCGAAGGTCCCTATGATTCCGAAGAAGCCCTCTTTTTCGCAGAAGGGCCGGGTGCCGACAAACCCCGGATCATCGGATTCGTCAGCCTCACTCTGGACCGGTCCCAAGCCCGGCGCCGGATTCACGCCCTGACGTTTTATACCCTGGGGATCGGGGCCGCCTTCTGGGCGGTGGGCGCCGGGATTATCTTTTTTCTTTCGAGGACCCTCAGTTTTCCCCTTCGGAACCTGTACCGGGGGGTGATGACGCTGGAAGCGGGCCAACCCTTTGTTCCCCTGAAGATTCAGACCCGGGACGAGATCGGCCGGCTCGGCATCGCCTTCAATCAAATGGCCGATACCCTTCAGCGCCGGGAGGCCCACCTGGAAGCGGCCCGCAAAACCCTGGAAACGGTGATCGAAGCCTCGCCCCTGGCCATCGTCACCGTCGATCGAAGCGGACGGGTGGAGACCTGGAACCGCGCCGCCGAGGCCATGTTCGGGTGGCGGGCCGACGAGGTGCGGGGCCGACCCTGCCCCTTGGAATCCCTGGCCGAGAGAGCGGAGAACTGCGGTCTGGCCCGGCGGATGGCGGAGGAATCGGCGCCGATGGCCGGGGCGAAAACCCGGTGTCCGAGGAAAGACGGCGGAATCATCGATATCGCCCTCTGGACCGCGCCGCTGAAGGGCGACGGCGGGGAGGTCCAACGGTACCTCGGTATTTTCCAGGAGATCACCCAACAGCTCGAATCCGAAAGGAAGCTGCGCGAGAGCGAGGCTCTCTACCGGACCCTGGTGGAGACCTCGCCGGACGCGATCGCCTTGACCGATCCGAAGGGCAACTATATCATGGCCAATACCCAATCGGCCCGGTTCCGGGGGTACGATACGGTCCAGGAGATGATGGACGAAAGGGATTCCGTCCTCCACCACTTCGAACCGGCCGAGCAGGAGGCGATCCGCGGCTATATCGACGCGGTAAAGCGCCAGGGGACCCTCCGTAATCTCGAATACAAGATGCGCCGAAAAGACGGCGCCGCTTTGATCACCAGCCTCAACCTCTCCCTGGTGCATGACGACCGGGGCGACCTGGTGGGGATCATGGGCGTGGCCCGGGACATGACCCAATGGATTCAGGCCCGGGAGCGGGAGCGGATGCAGCGGGAGCAGCTGATTCAGGCCGACAAGCTGGTGTCCCTGGGCACCCTGGTGGCCGGGATGGCTCATGAAATCAACAATCCCAACAATTTCATCATGCTCAACGCCACCACCCTGTCCAAGGTCTGGCAGGAGATTCTGCCGATTCTGGAGGAATACCATCAGCGACACGGCGATTTCGAGGTGCTGGGGTACGGGTTTCCGGAAATCGGAGAAAAATTCATGAAGACCTGCGCCGACATCGCGGAGGGCGCCCGCCGAATCAAGGCGGTGGTGACCGACCTCAAACAGTATGCCCGAAAGGAGGCCGACGACACCCTGGTTCCGCTGGATCTCAATGCGCCGGTGGCATCCGCGGTTCGGCTGATGGACCACGCGATTCGAAAATCGACCGACCGGTTTCGGATCGACTACGGTCGTCTCGACCCGGTTTTGGGCCAATACCAGCAGATCGAACAGGTGGTGGTCAATCTGATCCAGAACGCCTGCCTGTCCCTGCCGAGCAGAGACCGCGGGCTGCGGGTCCGCACCCTGAACCGGCCCGAGGAAAAAGAGGTGGTGATCGAGGTTTCGGATGAAGGGGAGGGGATTTCCCCGGAGCACCAAAAGCAGATCTTCGATCCTTTTTTTACCACCCGACGGCAGGTGGGCGGCATCGGCCTGGGGCTCGCCATTTGCGAGACCCTCACGGCCCGGCACGGGGGTCGGCTGGTGTTCGAGTCGGAACCCGGCCAAGGCACCACCGCCCGGGTGATCCTGCCCCGTGCCGAACCGGAGGCGGGACCCGCCGAACGATTCCGTAACCCTTTGAACACCGATACCGATTAAACATCGACAGCGAGGCATTCCATGAAGCGACCCCCGCAACCCAAGCACCCGATTCTGATCGTCGACGATGAACCGCTCGCCCTGGAAACCCTGGAGTTCAATCTCAGGGCCAACGGCTACACCCATATAATCCTTTGCGCCGACCCCCGGGAGGTGATGGGGATCATGGCCGAACAGAGGATCAGCGTAGTCCTGCTCGATCTCATCATGCCCCACATTCACGGTACCGAACTGCTCGATCAGATTTCCGAGGCCTATCCCGAGGTGCCGGTGGTGGTGGTGACCGCCATGGACGACATTCAGACCGCGGTCCGGTGCATGCGCGCCAAAGCCGATGATTACCTGGTCAAGCCGGTGGAGGAAAATCAGCTGATGAACGCGGTGTGGCGGGCCCTGGTGTTAAAAGAGATGCGCACCGAGATCGACGGCCTGCGGCGCTCGGTCTTTGCCGACGATCTGGCCTGTCCCGAAGCCTTTTCCAAGATCCTGACCCGAAACGGGGACATGCTCGCCTATTTCCAATATGCGGAGGCGGTCTCCCGGTCCAGCCTGCCCCTGCTGATCACCGGAGAGACCGGCACCGGCAAGACCCTGCTGGCCGAAGCGGTGCATACCTGCAGCCGTTGCGCCGGTCCATTTGTGCCGGTGGCGGTCTCCGGAATGGACGATATCGCCTTCTCGGACACCCTCTTCGGGCATGTTCGGTTCGCTTTCCCCGGGGCCGACCGGGACCGGCCGGGGGCGATTCAGGAGGCGGCGGGCGGCACCCTGTTTCTGGACGAAATCGGGGACCTCAGCCGGAAATCCCAGGAGCGGCTTCTCAAGCTGGTTCAGGAAGGGGTCTTTTATCCGGTGGGGTCGGAAAAGCCGCGACGGTCCAGCGCCCGCCTGGTGACCGCCACCCACCGCAGTCTTCCGGATTTGATTTCCCAGGGCGTCTTTCGCAACGATCTCTATTTCAGGCTCAAAATCCATCAGGTGGAACTGCCCCCCCTGCGGGACCGAATGGACGACCTGCCCCTGCTGCTCGATTATTTTCTGGAGCAGGCGGCCGAAGAATACGGGAAAAACAAGCCCACCCCGCCGGACGAACTGGTCACCCTGCTTCGGAACCACCCGTTTGCGGGCAATGTGCGGGAACTCAAGTCGATGGTCTTCGACGCGGTGGCGAGCCACCAGTCCAAGATGTTGAGCCTGGAGGTGTTTCGGCAAAAGATCCGGGAGCGCCCGCCCTCGATGAATGGGTTCGTGAGGCGTGCGGTGAACGGGAAAAATCCGCTGGCCTACTGGCGGACCCTGCCCACGGTCAAGGAGGCCACCCTGATGCTGATCCTGGAGGCCCTGCGGCGCACCGAGGAGAACAAGACCATGGCCGCACAGATGCTCGGCATCACCCGCCAGACCTTAGCCAAATACTTGCATGGAGAAACGGAGAAATCTGCCGGGGAATAAATCGGTTCATTTTTGCAGCCGGTTGCCAAGGGCGGGGCCCATGGGCCTGCCTATTCACCGATCCGGAAATAAAATTCGCCGGTTATCGCCTCTGCCGAGCGGCCGATTTTCGGCGATACAGGGCGGCCAGATTGGGCTGGTGCAGGCTCTGATAGCATTGGGCGATGGCCTGAAGGGCCTGTTTTGAATCGGGGTATTTGAGAAGATGGTTCAGGGCCTCGGCGAATTCGCCCCGGTTCATGCGGGCGACGCCGGCGCAGAGGTGAAGGTCCCGGCTGTCGGGAAAATGGGCCAGCCCTTTTTCGATAACCGCGGATGCCGCCTTTTCGTTTCCCTGTTTCTGAAGGACCATGGCCAGCCCCGCAAAGGCCCGGTGATCCGGCCCGAACTGAAGCGATCGCCGAAACAGTCTTTGGGCGATGCCGTCCCGGTCCGGAACGGCATCGATATCGGCGTAATCCCCGTGGCTGAAGGTCATTCCCAGTTTGGAAAAAAAATCGGCATGCAGGGGATAGAGATCCTCCCGATCCACCACCTCGATGCGGTCGATGAAGTCGGGCAGGGACCGGTAAAATCCGGTGCGAAGGGTATGGCCGAAGGCCAGCACATCCTCCCGGGAGAGATCGGGGTCGTATTCGAAATAGAGGATGTCTTCGATCCGCTTCAACCAGATGTCGTCGGTAATGCTGAAACGTTTTTTGAATTGTTCGTACAGCTGAGTGCCGGGGAAGACAGCGAGGATGTAGAAGACGGCGCTCAGAGGGTGAATTCGGCGAATCAGGGCGAGGGTCTCCTGAATCGTCTCCTCGGTTTCGCCGGGGCAGCCGTAGATGAAATAGGCCCGGGGCAGAATGCCGAACCGGGTGGTGAGGGTGAAGGCCCGTTCGATGGTCTCGGCGGAAAAGGGTTTGCCCAGCAGCTTGCGAATCCGGTCGGCGCCGCTTTCCACCCCGTAGCTGATCTGGGAACACCCGGCCCGGCGCATCCATGACAGAACGTCCTCGTCCACGCAGTCGACCCGGGAGATGGCGGCCCAGGAGACCGCCAGGTTCCGCCGCAGAATCTCCTTGCAGGTGTCGATCACCTTTGATTTGTTGAGGGTGAAGGTGTCGTCGGAGACATAGAAGAAGCGCTCCCCCTTTCGAGCCAGCATCTCCATCTGATCCGCAAAATAGCCGGGGGAATGAAACCGCACCCGGCGGCCCCAGAAATCGGGGGAGCCGCAGAAGGTGCATCGGCCCGGACAGCCCCGGGTCAGGGACAGATGGCGGTAGGGATAGTATCGGGCCGGGTTCGGCAGGGCGTCCAGGTCGGGGATCGGTTCGGCCGGGGCGGTCCGCACCACCCGGCCGTTTTGGCGGTACCCGATCCCGGGGACGGCCCCGGGGTCACCGAGAGGACCCGGTTCGAGGCGCCGGATCAGGTTCAGAAAGGTCATCTCTCCTTCGCCCAGGACGGTGAAATCGACCTCCGGAAAATGGGTCAGAAAATGATGCCAGAGATGGGTGGCGCCGACCCCGCCGAAAACCACGGTGACCGATGGGTCCAGGGACTTGGCCATTCGGGCCGTGTCGACGGCGCCCCACCGATTGGCGTTGAAAACCGAAAACCCGATCACCCGGGGCTTGCGGTCCGCCAGAATTTCTCGAATCCGGTCGGGCCGCCGCCCCAGCCCGCTCAGGTTGAGGATCTCCACCGGGTAGCCTTCCGCCTTGAGCAGGGCCCCGATGGAAAACAGCCCCATGGGCACCGCCCCGACATCCTCCTGGTGGATCCGGTCCTCCAGGCAGTAAGGATAGACAAGCAGTATCTTCATGGGGATTTTTTACCACCGGCCGGTTTCGGATGCAAGACGCGAATGCAAGCGCCGGCCCCGATCTCCGTTTCGGCCGCCCCGGGACATTTTCCCCGGTCCGGCAAGAACTCGCTGTCGCTCAAACAGCTTCCCGGCCCGGGGAAAATGTCCCGGGGCGGCCTGCGAGGTATACGGGTTGGCCGAAACGATGATGCCTGCCCCAAGGGTCCCGATGCTGATACCGGCACCCCTGCGGGTGGGTGGGTCGCTGTTGACTTTCACTGCGGGGCGCTTACCTTGTCTAGCAATACAGCGGAAGCGCGCTGATGAGGACTTTTTCAAACGCCGCGGCGTTTTGATCATAAGGAGGTGTCATCATGGTGAACATGGACTGCATCTACGAAAAAGGATATCATTTTTTTATCGGGCTGGTTTTCGCCCTGATCGGCTTCGCCTTTTTGGGGCTGGGGATTACGGTGCTGCCGGTGGTGGGCTTTTTTATCGCCCTCCCGATTTTGGGGCTGTCGGTTTTCTTTTTCCGGAATCCCCGCAGCGAGGAGTGTTTTATCAAGGAAACCTGACCCATCCCCATAAACAGATGAACTAAAAAAAGCCCGGAGTGATTCGGGCTTTTTTTATGGATTCAACACCTGCCGAAACAGATGGGCATCCTCAAAGGTTTTGCCCGATCCGATGACGATGGTGGCAAGCGGGTCATCGGCGACTTTGACCGGCAGACCGCTCTGTTCGGCCAGGTAGACATCCAGGTTTTTGAGCAGGGCCACCCCGCCGGTGAGCACGATGCCGGTATCGATCACCCCGGCGGTCAACTCCTGGGGGGTCTTGTCGAGAACCAGTTTGATCGCCTCCAGAATCGCCTGGAGCTGGTCTGCAATGGCCTCCCGAATCTCCAGGGCGGTGACGGTGAAAATCCTGGGCCGGCCGGTCACCACCTCCCACCCCTTGACCTCGATTTTTTCGGGATGGCGTTC
>JBKHDE010000224.1:0-7562 GCA_046541495.1 Desulfococcaceae bacterium | reverse complement strand
AAGTAGCCCTGTTTCATGGCCGCGGTGAAGAGCAGGAGCTTGCCGGTGAAGCCGATGGTGGGCGGAATCCCGGCCAGGCCGAAAAGCGAGAGCATCAGGGCCATGGCCAGAAGCGGGGAGCGTCGGTGAAGGCCGGCCAGCTGATCGACGGAGATGTTTTTGCCGTCGTAGGCCACCTTGACCACCACCAGAAAGGCGGTGAACTTCATGAGCAGCAGGGCCAGGGCGTAGAAGATGGCGCCGGTGTAGCCGGCGGCGTTCATGCTCAGGATGCCGATCAGGATGTATCCGGCCTGGGCCACCGAGGAGTAGGCCAGGAGCCGTTTGAGGTCTTTCTGGACGATGGCCGCCAGGTTGCCCACGGTCATGGTGATGATGGCCAGGGCCACCAGGGCGTGGGCCAGAAATTCGCTGTCGCCGCCGGTGAGCGAAACCATTCGGATCAGAATGGCGATGGCTCCCACCTTGGAGGCGGAGGCGATGTAGGCGGTGACCTGGTTGGGGGCGCCTTCATAGACATCCGGGGCCCAGAAGTGAAAGGGGAAGACCGCCAGTTTGAAGAGAAACCCGCTCAAGGTCAGGAACAATCCGATGATCACCAGCGGCCGGTCCAGAAGCCCGGGAAGGACCTGAAGCATCTCCCCCACGTAGGCGGCCCGGGTGGCGCCGTACAAAAGCGCGAAGCCGAAGAGCATCACCGCCGAGGCGGCGGCGCCGATCAGAAAGTATTTGATGCCGGCGTCGATGCCGTAATCCTCCCGCTTTCTCAGGAAGACCAGAATGTAGAGGGAATAGCTCGACAGCTCCAGGGCCATGTAGATGGTCAGCAGGTGAACGCTGGAGACCAGCATCATCATGGCCAGGGTGCAGACCGACAGCAGCAGGTAGAACTCGGAATGAAGCCGCTCGGAAATCCCCTTGAGTTCCGAACAGATGCAGATCACCAGAAAAAGCCCCATGAAGAGCAGGGTTTTGAATACCTGGGAGAAGAGATCCACCCGGTAGGCCCCGTAAAACAGGCCGCCCTCCAGCCGCAGGCCGGCCAGGCAGACCAGGATTCCTACCGCGGACAGAGCCAGGGCGGTGAAAAAATCCCGCTTCGGGTTGGAGCGGACCAGGGAGAGGCTCAGAAATACGCCGCTCATGAACAAGCCGTAGAGTTCGGGTTGAAACAGGATCGGATTCATTAGGGCAACCTACTCAGAAAAGGGATGGTGGCGGTCTGAATCATATCGAACATCAAAGACGGAAACAGGCCGAAGAGCACGATCACCGATACAAGGATCATTCGGGGAATGCCAAGCTTTAGAGAGACGTCCGGCAGACCGGCCCAGCGCTCGTCTTCCGGGCCGTAACAGACCTTCTGGACCACCCGCAGCATGAACAGAGCGGTGACCGCCAGAGCGAGAATGGCGAAGGTGCCGTAGAGCGGATAGACCTTGAAGGCGGAGATGAAGACCATCAGTTCCGCCCAGAAGCTGGCCAGGCAGGGCACCCCGATGCCGGTCAGGGCCGCGATGATGAAATAGCTGGTGGCCACCGGCATCGATTTGAGAAGCCCCCCCAGATCGGCGATCGCCTTGGTGTGGGTCTTGTCGTAGATGTAGCCGACCGAGGAGAAGAAGAGGGCGGTCATCACGCCGTGGGCGAACATTTGAAAGACCGCGCCGTTGAGCCCGTCCACCGACAGGGTGGCCAGCCCCAGCCCGACGATTCCCATGTGGGAGACGCTGGAATACCCGATGACGTACTTCACATCGGTCTGGCTCAGCCCCACGAAAGCGCCGTAGACGATCCCCACCGTGGCCAGAAGCGCCATCAGCGGGGCCCAGAACTGCCACCCCTCGGGGCAGATGAACATCCCCAGGCGCAGTATTCCGAAGGCCCCGATCTTCATGAGGACCCCGGCATGGATCATGGACACCGCGGTGGGGGCCGCCACATGGCCCACCGGGGACCAGGTGTGAAAGGGCCAGACCCCGGCCAGGATGCCGAAGCCGATATAAAACAGGAAAAAGACGAACTTCTGCTGGGCCGCTGTGAACAGCCCCGGTTCCATCAGGGCCAGGATATTGAAGGTATTGAGGCCCGAGCCGGCTACCAGATAAATAATCCCCGGCAGAATCAGGGCGCTGCCCGCCAGAAGATAGAGGGTCAGCTTCATGGCCCCGTATTCTTTCCGGGTGGAGCCCCAGACCGCGATCAGCAGGTACATGGGAAAGAGCGATACGTCGAACCAGATAAAGACGAAGAAGAGGTCCAGGGTGATGAACATTCCGAAGACCCCGGCCACCAGCAGAAAGATCAGGGCGAAGAATTCCTTGACCCGGTAGTCGTGCTCCCACATGGTGAGCACCCCGGTGAAAAAGACGATGCCGGTCAACAGCAGCATGGGCACGCTGAACCCGTCCACCCCGTTGAAATAGCTGATCCCCAGCATCGGTACCCATTCCAGCTTTTCCACGAACTGAAACCCGCCCAGGGATTTGTCATAGGCAATAAAAATATAGATCGACACCACCATGGTGATCCCGGAAAACACGGCGCTGATCCATTTGATCTCCCGAATGCGGTGTGCGGGCGTGAACAGGATGGCCAGAAGCCCTCCGACGCAGGTGAGAAGGAGGGTCGACAGGTATGGAAAATCGGCGTAAGTCAGCTGCATGGCGTCATCACCCTAAGAAGAAGAAATAGATTCCCAGGAGAATCATGGTCACGAAACAGACCATCAGTTTGTATTGAATCATCCCGAGGTGCAGGTTGGAGAGGAAGCGGCCGGTTTCCACCGTTCCCCGGCTGAGTTGGTCGAGGGAGCCGTCGATGACCACCCGGTCGTTCTGGGTGAAGAGCCGGGAAAATCCGCGGTAGATGACGGTATCCAGAAACCAGCGGTAGAAATGGTCGATGTACCACCGTTCGGCGAAGAGGTCCCGAAGGTGTGGCATCCGCTCTACAAAGCCGACCTGGGCCGCGCCGGGTTTTCCGAATTCCACCCATGCGAGGATAACCCCGGCCAGCGCGACCCCCACCGCCACGAAGAGGAGCCATTCGTGGTGACCGCCCTCCAGATGGATGACCGGGCCTTCGTGGAATCCGGTGAGAAACCGTTCCAGGCCATGTTGGCCGAATCCCAGAACCACCGTCAGTGTGGCCAGAATAACCAGGGGCCAGGCCATGGCGCGGTACCCGCCGTGGTGGTCTTCGTGTTCGGTGTCGTGGGCCGAATGGGCCCGGGATTTGGGGAATAGCAGCACAAAGATGAGCCGAAAGGTATAGTAGGCGGTCAGAAACGCCCCGGCCAGTCCGGCGGTGAGCCAGAAGGGGTTGTCCAGCTCCGCCAGGGCCCCCATGATCGCTTCCTTGCTGAAGAACCCGGAAAAGGGCGGCAGCCCGGCCAATGCCGCGGCGGCGATGGTGATGCAGATCATGGGAACCTTGAGCCCCCGGCCGCCGCTTCGGCCGATGTCGAACATATCGTTGGTGCCGTAGGCGTGAATAAAAACCCCGGAGCAGAGAAAGAGCAGGGCCTTGAACCCGGCGTGGGTGGTCAGGTGAAAAATCCCGGCGAAGTATCCGCCGGCGGCCAGCCCCATGATCATGAAGCCGAGCTGGCTGATGGTGGAGTAGGCCCAGACCTGCTTGATGTCCCGGCTCACCATGGCCATGGTGGAGGCCAGCAGCATGGATATGGTGCCGATGGCCAGAAAAAGGGACATGGCGGTTTCCGAGTGGCTGAAAAAGGGAAACAGCCGGGCAAAGAGATAGACCCCCGCCGCCACCATGGTGGCGGAATGAAGCAGGGCGCTGACCGGGGTGGGGCCCTCCATGGCGTCGGGCAGCCAGGTGAGCAGCGGAAACTGGGCGCTCTTGCCCACCACACCGCCGAAGATCAGAATCGCCGACAGGGTCAACATGGCCGGCGGCATCTTTCCGGTGACGGCCGGTGCGTTGAGTTCCAGGATGTTGAGATTGCCCAGGTGGAGAAGCGCAATCAGCAGCCCCAGCAGAAAGGCCACATCCCCCAACCGGGTCATGACAAAGGCTTTTTTGCCGGCCTGGCTGGCGCTGTACTTTTCATACCAGAACCCGATCAGAAGATACGAAGCCAGCCCCACCAGCTCCCAGAAGATGTACAGCTGAAGCATGGTCGGGGAGATGGTCAGGGAGATCATGGCCCAGGCGAACAGGGACATATAGCCGTAATATCTGGAAAACCCCGGGTCGCCGGCCATATAGCCGAGAGAATAGATCTGCACCAGAAAGCTGATCCCGGTCACCACGGTCAGCATCAGCAGGCTGGCCGGGTCCAGAAGCACCCCCACCGGAATGGTCCACTCCCCGGAGGTGACCCATCGCCCGGTGTAGAGGATGGGCTCGGCCAGGCCCCAGTGGCGCACCAGCAGAAACAGGGCGCAGGCCAGAGAGCCGGAGACGGCCCCGATGGAGATCATGGCCGAGAGGCGTTCCCGGCTGCGGGTGAATATCATGATGACCCCGAAGGCCAGCAGGGGAAGGACCGACGTCAGAACGGCGGCCAGAACGGTGGCGTCGAAAGCAGGGGGTGTGGTCATGGAATCTCCGCTGGTTTCCTTTTCAAGATGAGGGTTGAGCTCGCCGGTTTCATTTGAACATTCCCGGATCGACGGAGCCGGTCCGCCGGTAGGCGCTGACGATCAGGGCCAGGCCGACGGAGACCTCGGTCGCCGCCACCGCAAAGATGAACAGGACGATGGCCTGGCCTTCCATGTGCTGCCAGCGAAGGGCGGCGCCGATAAAGGCTATTGAAGCGGCGTTGAGCATAATTTCCAGCCCCACCACGATCATGATCAGGTTACGGCGGGCGGTGGCGCAGAACATTCCCATCAGAAAGAGAATCCCGGCCAGAATCAGAACATGGTTGTAGGGTACGATCATGATGCGTCCTCGGCCTTTCGGGATTCGGATTCATCGAACCGCCCCAGGCGCAGCGCCCCCACCAGGGCGATCAGCAGCAGAAGCGAGGCGATCTCGATGGCCAGCCAGTGGGTGCGAAACAGGTATTCCCCGAACATCGCCGGCGAGGCGGTGGCGATCTGAAGCGGCTCCCCGGTCTCCGGATCGGCGGAGACCACCAGCAGCGACCCCAACACCAGATAGGCGAACCCGAGCAGGGTCGCCGGGAGCCACTGGCGAAAGGGGAAGAGTTGGCTTTCCGGGGCCTCTTCCTTGAGCATCATGATGATGAACAAAAAGAGAATCATGATGGCGCCGGCATAGATGATCACCTCCAGGGCCGCCAGCAGCGGCGCCCCCAGCAGGTAGAAGAGCATGGCGCTGCCGAAAAAGGAGAAGACCAGATAGACGATGGTATGCACCATGTTCCGCCGGGTGATGGCCAGGCCGGTGGTGACGATGATCAGGGCCGCCAGGATGTAAAATAGGATCGTGTAAAAGGTCATGGAAACGTCCTTCAGGTCCGAATCCGCACTAGAATTACGGCAGATTGCTTTTCACCCGGACCGGCTTGAATTCATTGATGTGCTCGCCCTTGTCCCGTTTGGCGGTGGAGATTCCGGCATGCCGGTAAAAATTGTAGTCGGGGTCCTTGCCGCAGTGATCCACCAGCAGGTCTTCCTTTTCATAGACCATGCTGAGAATTTCCCGTTTGCAGTGGTCGAAATTCGGGGTCAGCTGAATGGCCGATGTGGGGCAGGCCTCTTCGCAGAGCCCGCAGTAGATGCACCGGCCGAAGTTGATTCGAAACCAGGTCGCATACCGGCGGCCGTTGGACCGCTCCGCCGACTGCATGGAGATGCAGCTCACCGGACAGACCGCCGAGCAGAGGTAACAGGCCACGCACCGCTCATCCCCGTTGGGATCACGGGTCAGGATAATCCGGGCCCGGGATCGAATCGGCAGGGGCCGCTTGTATTCCGGGTATTCCTCGGTGATCGGCTTCCGAAACAGGTGTTTGAAGGTGGTGGCAAAGCCGTCCGCCAATGCTTTTACGGATTCAAGTACGTCGGTCATATTTGGACTCGTGTATGTTTCATATCCAGCCCGTTTTCAGGGGGCTTTCCGTTGTCGGTCGGGGGATTTATTCCCCGGCGTCATGGGGTCGCTCGAGAAAAACGACCTCGATCATCCTTTCGGCCAATCCCGAATGGCAGGTAGGCGACCCCGGGATCTTTTCCCGGGCCGGGAAGCTGTTTGAGCGACAGCGAGTTCTTGCCGGTCCGGGAAAAGATCCCGGGGTGGCCGAACCGGTGATCATGGCCAGAAAAATCATATTAAAATAAACGCCCCCGTCACCACGATATTCACCAGGGCCGCCGGAATCAGGACCTTCCATCCGAAGGTCATCAGCTGATCATACCGCAGCCGGGGCAGGGTGCCGCGCATCCAGATCATGAACAGAGAGATCACGATAATCTTGATCAGCAGCCAGACCACCGGGGGCAGCAGGGGGCCGTGCCATCCGCCCAGGAAAAAGACCGCCAGCAGGGCCCCGAAGACCTGCATGTGGACATATTCCCCGATGAAGAAGAGTCCGAAGCGCATGCCGCTGTATTCCATGTGAAATCCGGCGCCCAGTTCGTTCTCGGCCTCGGGCAGGTCGAAGGGGATGCGCTTGCTTTCGGCCACGGCGCTGATGAAAAAGATGATGAAGGCCACCGGCTGAAAAATGATAAAAGGATAATCGGCCTGGGCGGCGACGATGTCCACCAGGCTGAAAGACCGGGCCATCATCACCACCGGCACCAGGGACAACCCCAACGAAAGCTCATAAGAGATCATCTGGGCCGCGCCCCGAATTCCGCCCAGCAGGGCGAACTTGGAGTTGGAGGCCCAGCCGCCCAGGGCCACCCCGTACACCCCCAGGGAGGAGAGGGCGAAAACGTACAGCAACCCCACATTGATGTCGGTGATCACCATTGGAATTTCCCGGCCCCACAGCACCACCGTGGGCCCGAAGGGCACCACCGCGAACATCAGCAGGGCGGTCACCGCCACCACCGCCGGGGCCAGCATAAAGAGCACCGGATCGGCCGCCGTGGGCACGATATCTTCCTTGGTGATCATCTTGATCGAGTCGGCGATGGGCTGGAGCAGCCCGAACTTACCGGCCCGGTTGGGGCCGTACCGGACCTGAAGCCGGCCCAGGAATTTTCGTTCCGCCCATACCAGGTAGGCCGCCAGAAAGAGCAGCACGCCCAATACCAGGCTGAGCTTCACCGTCAACATCAACACGCCGGCGATCCAGGTCAGCATCAGGTCTCCTTGCTCGGTTTGCGAAGTTGGTCTTTGGAAACGGTCGTCCGCCTTCCGCCCAGGTGCTGCCAGTCGAGATCCCGATGCCGGGGCACCACCAGGGTTCTCCGGGCCATGGATTCGGCCGTATGCACAGGGGCGGAAATTCCGCCGGCTTCTGTGGTGATTCTCAGGGTCTCTCCCTCGGACAGGCCCAGAGATGCCGCATCCTCCGGGTGGATGGCGATATGCGGTCTTTTTTCGACTTTTTTCAGGATCGGAGAATACTCTGCGGACAGCGCCTCGGTGCCGAAGGTCCAATCCACGGCCAG
>JBKHDE010000223.1:0-7620 GCA_046541495.1 Desulfococcaceae bacterium | reverse complement strand
CACCAGCGATTAATTTCAGTGTTCATCCGCGTTCTGAGGGTAGCTACATATTTTATAAATTTTAAATACGCGACATGCCGTATTGTGGAATAAACGAGAATTTGTGAAAAAGGAAAGGGTAAACCACAGCGTTTTCCATGAAGAGAGGTTTTATTCAGGGGGTGATATCATGTCGACGACAGCAGGAGACGTTTTAATAGAGACTTTGATGGAGTGGGGTGTGGAAGTGGTTTTCGGCCTTCCCGGAGACGGGATCAACGGCATCATGGAGGCGCTTCGCAAGCGCCAGGAGGATATCCGGTTCGTTCATGTGCGCCACGAAGAGGCGGCGGCCTTTATGGCCTGCGGCTATGCCAAATATACCGGAAAGCTGGGGGTCTGCCTGGCCACCTCGGGTCCCGGCGGCATTCATCTGCTCAACGGGTTGTATGACGCCAAGCTGGACGGAAAGCCGGTGCTCGCCATCACCGGCCTGCATCACCATGATCTTTTGAACACCCATTCCCAGCAGGATGTCGATCTCGACAGAGTTTTCATGGATGTATCGGTGTACAACGCCCGAATCATGGGTCCCCATCATGTGGAACCGGTCACCCATCTGGCCTGCCGGACCGCCCTGGCCGAAAACGGGGTGGCCCACATCACCATGCCGGTGGACCTTCAGTCGATGCCGCTCAAAAAAGCCTCCACCTCCAGCCGGAACATTCCCGGACACAGCTCCCACACCTATGCTCGGATGCGGGGGATGCCGAACGAAGCCGATATTCGTGCGGCGGCCGATGTCTTGAACCAGGGCAAAAAGATCGCTATTCTGGCGGGGCAGGGCGCTCTATGCGCCGGCGACGAACTCGAAAAGGCGGCGGACATTCTGGGGGCGCCCATCGCCAAAGCCCTTTTGGGCAAAGCCTGTGTGCCGGACGACAGCCCCTACACCACGGGCCAGGTGGGATTATTGGGTACAAAAGCTTCTCAAAAATCGCTGGAGGAATGCGATACCCTTCTGATCGTGGGCAGCAGCTTTCCCTACATCGAATACTATCCGGAGCCGGGCAAGGCCCGGTGCGTGCAAATCGATATCAATCCCGAACGTCTGGGGCTTCGCTATCCGGTGGAAATCGGTGTGGTCGGGGATACCATCCATGCCCTGCAGATGTTGATTCCGCTTCTGAAACCCAATGAGGACCGCAGTTTTATAGAAAAAGCCCAAAAGCGAATGCGGGAATGGGCCGAACTTATGGAAACCCGCGGCACCGTCGATACCAAGCCGATGAAGCCCCAGGTGGTGGCCTGGGAACTCGGAAAACGGCTCAAGGAAAATGCGGTGGTGGCCTGCGATTCGGGAACCATCACCACTTGGTGGGCCCGTCAGATTCCGGTCCGGCGGGGGCAGCTCCATACGGTTTCGGGGACTCTTGCCACCATGGCCTGCGGACTGCCTTATGCTGTCGCGGCCCAAATCGCCTATCCGGACCGTCAGGTGGCGGCCTTCGTGGGGGACGGCGGCTTTTCCATGCTGATGGCCGAGATGTCCACCTGCGTCATGTACAACCTGCCGGTGAAGGTGGTGGTGATCAAAAACAATACCCTGGGTCAGATCAAGTGGGAGCAGATGGTCATGCTCGGCAACCCGGAATATGGGTGCGCCCTCGCAGACATGGATTACGCCGCCGTCGGAAGGGCCTGCGGGGCGGAGGGGTATTCCATCCGGGAGCCTTCGGAGTGCGGGCCGATTCTGGATGAGGCCCTGAACAGCCCCGGCCCCGCGGTAATCGAAGCGGTGGTGGACCCCCATGAACCGCCCCTGCCGCCGTCCATTTCTCTGAGTCAGGCCAAGGAATTCGCCGCGGCCCTGGCCAAAGGCACGCCCTACCGCGGAAAAATCATGACGACCCTCCTGACCGACAAGGTGCGGGAGATGGTGTAAACGGAAAGGATATTATTCTGGGGATTATCCGGAGAAGCGGTATCTGGAAAACCACCGACATACATAAACCACCTGTGGTGTTCACATAAAAGGTTCCAAAAGATGGAAAATTCAAAACAACCCAACCCGATTCCGGAAAAATCCCGCGAACAATTGATGCGTGAACTGGCGAGTCTGAAGGCGAGCCTGGCGTCGGAGAAAAACCGGCGCCGAAAGCTGACACTGGAGAGGGCGGAGACCGAACAGCGAGAACGGCGGCGCATCGCCGACCTGCTTCACGACGATCTTCAGCAGCTTCTGGTCGGCGCGCGATTTCAGCTTCAGACCTTCACCAGGCGTCATCCCGAATCGCCGGTCCTGGAAAACATCGCACAACTGCTGGATCGGTCCGTCGCCACCACCCGCCATCTGTCTCAACAGTTACGTTCGACGGCGGATTCCCCGGCCGGCTCGGCGGACTTCCAAAAACAGGTGATCCAAAACAGCCATGAGCGGCAGGCCGCCCAAACCGACGCCTTAAGCGAAGGCGGTTCAAAAAAAATCCGCGTGTTGTTGGCCGATGACCACCAGGTGATGCGGCAGGGATTGTTGAGTATTGTGACCGGTCATCCCCGCATTCAAGTGGTGGGCGAGGCCGAAAACGGGCGTGAAGCAGTTGAAATGGCCCGCCGTCTGCGCCCAGATGTGGTGGTGATGGATCTGAATATGCCGGAGATGGACGGGCTCAAAGCCACCGGCCGGCTCAAAGCCGAGTTGCCCGAGGTGCGGGTGATCGGGTTGTCCATGTATGAGGAGGAAGAAATCGCGATCGCCAAGGCGATGCGCTTTGCAGGGGCGGAGGCATATATCAATAAATCCGCCTCACCGGATGAACTGCTGAAGGCGATCGAGGCAGTCGGCCGGGGGTAGAGGTCAAATAAAAGGGGACATCAATTAAGCAATATTCACAACCGCTCATTCTCATTTTCAAGAAGAGAAATTACCTATCGCGGGGAATAAATCTTCTATCCGGAGCGATGAAAAAAGAAGGGCGATTCTGAGGCTTACACTCTCAGAATCGCCCGTTTGTTTAGTCTGAATCGGCCCAGTTCAGGCCTTTCATTGATGATGCAATTTATTCAGTTCGGGTTTTACCGGCTTCCTGTTCCCCATAATATGCACGTATTTCCTGAGACCATTTCTGCTTGTCCAATTCCGGGTTTTCCTGCTCGCTGAAACTCGGTGAATTCTGAAGGCTCTGCTTATCGATTTCAGCCATTAATTGGTTTTTGTCCTGATCTATTCGAACCAAATCGGCCGGCACCGGATGCATCTTGTTTTCGTCTCCCTGGATGATCAGATATACAACCGAATTGTCGTCCTCGGAGAGGTAGTGCATCTTGACTGTGCCGAGTTTTTCGCCGTTTTTGCCGACCAGGTTTTTGCCCAACCAATCGTCCGCTTTGGCCGGTTCGATATCTGCGGCAGTTTTCCTCTGTTGATCCTGCTGCTCTTTGGCCAACTGCTGCCGGTCTTCCATGCCCCGCTCGCTTTGCTGCTGCTCGGTAATCACCTCCACCTGTGGCTTGCCCTGCTTCTGTATATCGACTTGTGCCTGCTGCTGTTCCTCTATACTGACCCTGGCTTGGCTCGATTTCTCGACCTGAACTTCCGGTTTGCTCTCACTAACCGTCACTTGAGGCTTTTGCTGCTGGACCTTTACCTCCGGCTTTTCATGTTGGACCCTCACCTTCGGCTCTTCCTGCTGAACATCCACATTCGGCTGCTGCCGCTGGACGGAGACCTCCGGTTTCGGCTGCTTTACTGCCACTTCAATTTGCGGGGCCGGCTGTTTGACCGTGACCTCGGGGGGTTCCTGCTGGACATCGACATTGGGTTCAGACTGCTTTACCTGGACCTCCGGTTCGGACTGATCCACCTGGACCTTGGCACCGCGTTGCCTGACCACGACTTGGCCGCTTTCCTCGCGGGCGCCCTGCTGGTCGAACTTGGCCTGTCTCTGAGTTTCCGTCGACTGTTCTTGCTCAGCCGAAGCCTGGGTATCCTCCGTTTCTTTGCCGGGGGTGCCGGCGAGATAACCGGCATCCTGTTCCCTGCCGGGGACGTAAACGAGATAACCGGGATCACCCCCGAAACCAAGAATTATCTTGCTGGGCTGACCAGCTTGCCTTTCATCCAAATCTAGTTGGCAAGCGACTATTTCACAATGGGGAAAAGCCGGTATTTAATTTTTTGATTTCCGCCGGAAGCCTTTTCGGCTCAACCAATTCCTCCAGTAGCGACCGGTATGAAATCTCTACCCGCTGCTCGAAAAACAGAAGCGAATCGCCTAGCCCATCCGCTTGATCATGCCGTGCCTTTTTATTCATTTTTTTCCCAGAAGGATCCGATGGAACTATAGGCAAAGGAGGCGGACCAGGTGATCAGCATAAAACCGGTCAGCGACTCGAGGCAGCTGATGATTCTGAGGGGACCTTCGGCTTTGAAACTGCTGATTCCCACCGTCGTGTAGTTGACCGCCGAATAGTAGAAATAATCGGAAACAGTTCCGTCGAATTTATCAGAAAATCCGCCGAATCCAAAGTACTCGGTGAACCCGTAAAATGCCAGTGCATAGATGGCGATTTCAAAAAGATGGGCCAGAAAAACGGAAAAAAAGACCACCAAGATGCGTATCCGAGAAGGCAGTTTGGGAATCGCTGACGAGATCAGGTTAAATGATTCAAAATGGATTTCCGCAACCCCTATCGACAACAGACATCCCAATACCATCGCCTCCCACATACAAAGCCTCCGATCTGATTTTTAAATTCCTTTGAAATAATCCTTAAAACTTAGCCTCGGTGTTATCCTCAAAAAAATAAGGAAAAGGGTGTAAACATACGATAAAAACACCCAATGTGCGTACCGATGTGTCGGAGGAAGAAAAGTGGCACAGGGGCTCTTTTCTTTCCGCAGCCGCTGCATTTTCCATCTTTGGTGATAGACGGCTGTTTGTCGGTTTCCATTCCGAATAGGCCGCATTTTTCCGCCATCATCAACCACCTCCCTCCATTTTTGAATCGAATTGCACCCAGAATCATCAACCGGTCGGTCCCATTCAGTGAATGGAATTGAATGGGCGTTTTTCTGGTAGGATGGCGAATCTACCTTAGTTTTCACCTTCGAGATGGGGCAAATCGGGTATTACCAAACCGGTCGGGCATTCGTATCTTATGATGGAAGCAGATATCAGGATTACAACCAATATGAATCAAACGAAAGGAGTTCTATTATGGCGACTTATGAACCGACCAGTACCGATCCGACTCGTCGTCAAACCACGTTCGGCTCGGAAACCGATTCGACAACCGACAAGGGAAAAACCGACCATGCCAAGGAAACCATCGCTCGCAAGGGGCATGAGTATAAAGAAGCCGCCGCCGAAAAGGCGCGGCCCAGATTTGAGCAAGCCAAGGAACAGGGAAGACGCAACCTCGAGTCCACCGCTAGCGCCCTGCGGGATACGGCCGAACACCTCAGGGAAGAGGATCAGGCGGCCATGGCCGGGTACACGGAATGGGCCGCCGGACAGGTCGACTCGTTCGCGGGTTATTTCCGGGACCGAAAGGTAGATGATGTCATGCGGGACGTCCGGTCGATGGCGCGAAGAAACCCGGCCATGGTCCTGGGTGGCGCCCTGATGGCCGGCTTTATGGCCGCACGCTTTTTGAAAGCCTCGGAGCCGACCGCTTATGGGCATAAAGGATATTCGGATCGGAATCGATCCTTCGACTTCCCGGCGGCCCGTCCTCCGGCCCGCCCGTATGATACCGACTATACCCGTCCCTACGGAGATGTTCGATAATTGTTCATTCAATGGGCGAACGGACGATGGATCGCCTGTCAGAATGATACCCAAGAAAGGAGAAAACCTTATGGCCGATACCGTTTATCATTCTCATACTCATACGGAGGAGAAATCCATCGGTGATCTCTTTTCCGATTTATCAGATGAGATCAAGTCCCTGGTAACCAACGAAATCAAACTGGCGAAAATTGAAATGAAACATAAGGGCACGGTGGTCGGAAAAAATTCGGCGTTTGTGGTGGTCGGACTCACGCTTCTGTATGCCGGTTTTCTGGGCCTTATGGCCACGGCGGCATTGGCCCTTGGGCTGATCATATCGTTGTGGCTGGCCGCGCTGATCGTTTCCATTGTCATCCTCATTATCGGGGCCGCTATGGCGATCAAAGGCGTCAATACCTTGAAACGAATGAAAATGACTCCTGAATTGGCGATTGAATCCATGGAAGGAGAAAATTGAATCCATGAAAGGAGAAAGGAGAACGACCTATGGCTGAAAAAAAAGACGAAACGACTCGAACCGGACATTCAGTGGAGACCTTGTCCACGCCCGAGGAGACCCCTACATATAAAGAAATGTCCCCTATAGAACGGGCTGAACTGGAAGCCCTCAGAGCGGAAATCGCCGCAGAGCGGATGGAGACGCGCGCTACGATAGAAGCGCTTCAGGCACAGCTGACGCCGGCCCATTTGAAGTCACAGGCCCGGAAAAAAGTGCGTAAGGTCACGGTGGGGAAGGCGGAGCATATGGCTCATTCCGCCGGTTATAAAGCCAAAAACATGGGGTCTTCTGCCTGGGATACCCTAAAGGACAACTGGGTGCCGACGGCCCTTATCGGAGTCGGCGCCGCCTGGCTGGCCAAAAGCCACCAGGGGGGCGGAAGCCGGAGCGAGGATGTTTATTATGATCCATATTTCGATGATGAGTTTCCGGACGATCAGCTTCGGGATTATGCGGGGCCGAGTGCGGATATGCACCACTATTACGCCGGCCCTGCTGAAGAGGGCGGCGGCGGCAGCGGTTCACGAACCGGTCAGGCTCGGGAAAAGGCATCTCGGGCGGCCAGCCATGCCCGCGACAAGGCCGGCGACATGATGGCCCAGACAAGAGAAAAGTTGAGTTCCGCCGGAGAGCAGGCCGGGGGCATGGTGCACAATGCCCGTGAGCGGGCGAGTGAATCGGCCGGTCGAATGGGCCATGAAGCCCGGCGGCTTTCCCGGCGGGCCGGTGATAAAACGCGACGCATGAAAGATGACAATCCGCTGATGATGGCCGGCGCTCTTTTCGGTATCGGGGCGGCTCTCGGGTTTTTGATTCCGGAGACCCGCAAAGAGAGCGAATGGATGGGGGAGACCCGGGATGAATTAGTGGAAAAAGCAAAGACCCGTGGAAAAGAAACCCTTGAGCAGGCGAAGGAAGCGGCCAAGGAGAGCGGCAGAACCGCCGCCGAGACGGCTAAAGAGGAAGCCCGGAATAAGGGGCTGACTTCCGGATCGAGCGCCTTCGGCGAGACCCACAGCGGTGCCGACGAACTTAAATCGGAAGTATCGACTTCAGCGAAAGTCCATCCGTCGACCGGAACCAAACCGCCGGTGTCTTCCAAGCCGGCGCCCACCGGTGCAACAATAAAGAAGGATGAAAAGCTTCCCTAAGGGAATCGGCTTTTCGATAGCAAAATGCTATAACGGCGGCTCCGATCCTGCGGGATTCGGGGCCGCCGCTGGTTTTCAACACCTTTGAAAGCAAAACCTGCTGGAACGCGCGATTCAACTGCTTTTTCTATCGTTATCCCGTTTTTACCTCGATTTCAAACCGCCGGTCTTCATCCCTCAGCGGGATTGCTCGAAC
>JBKHDE010000222.1:0-7622 GCA_046541495.1 Desulfococcaceae bacterium | reverse complement strand
GCCCAGTAGGTCGGAAACCAGACGGTCAGGGCGATGAACCCGCCGAAGGTGACGAAATAGAAGAAGGTGAGAATCCAGGTGCGCCAGTCGGCGCCCGCCTTCTTGAGGGAACCCAGGGCGTTGCCCGAGGGGAGCAACTCCTCCCCGCAGGCGATGTACAGGGCCTCCGGATCGATATCGAGGCCCATCTCCTTGTATTGAAAGTAGGGGGCGTCTTTCATGAAGACCGCCACCAGAATCAGCACGATCAGGAGCATCCCGAGCCAGAGCACATAGGACCGGGTGAAGCCCATCGAAGCCACCATGAACGGCAGCAGAAAAGCGAACAGACCCGGTGCGAGATTGCCCAGGCCGGCATAAATCGCCAATGCGGTGCCCTGTTTTTTCTGGGGAAACCAGTACGAGACCGACGGAATCCCCACCGAAAAAATAGCGATGCCGCAGCCGCAGAGAATGCCGAAGGCCAGAAAAAAGGGAAGATGGACCGGCAGCAGGGTGTCGTAGAGGGTGAACATGAGGGTGATGCCGGCGATGCCGAGCACCGCCAGTCCCAGCAGGATGAGAATCGGCTTTTTGCCGCCCATGCGGTCGACCATGGCCCCGAAAGGGATGCGGAGCAGAGAGCCGGTGAGGGCCGGGCTGGACGCCAGGAGGCCCATCATCAGAGGGGTCAATGCCAGGGCGTCTCTGATTTCCGAAACAATGGGGCCGAAGGCGGATACCCCCCCGAAGCCGCCGAAAAAGGCGACGGTGGACCAGGTCAGGGCCTTGGGCGGACTCGACTGGGCATAGCAGACCGGTTCTTCCGCGGAGGTGTCGACCTTGACGGGTGTTTCCTTGGATCGGACCATATCAGCACCCCGCAGCCCGGCGGCGGAACAGGATGTATCGCCGATTGAGATACCCCAGCGGTACGCTCCAGATATGGACCAGCCGGGTAAAGGGGGAAAAACCGATCAGGGCCAGCGCACTCAGGATATGGAGCTTGTAGCTCGGCGGCACCTCCGTCATCAATTCCGGTTTCGGGGCGAAAATGAGGATGGACCGAATCCAGGGAGCCACGGTATCCAGCACGTAATAATGGCCGAAGACCACATTGTACATCCCCACCGCGATCACGAAGACGAGCCCCCCGATGGTGATCCAGTCGTTGACCGAGGTATGGATTTTGATGCGCTCCCGGGTCATTCGGCGGCGTACCAGCAGCACGGCGCCGACCAGGGCCGCCAGTCCGATGAAAAACCCGGAGTAGACGGCGAGTTCGGTATGGGCCTCGCCGCTGATGCCCACGGCGTCGAACACCCGCTGGGGGATCAGCATGCCGCCGGCATGGCCGAGCAGGGTGAAGATGATTCCCCAGTGAAAAATGATGATCGGGTACTTGAGGCTCTCCTTGTCCAGGAACTCGCTGGAGCGGGCGTTCCAGGTCACCTCGTCGGTGAAATAGCGGTAGGTGTGGCCCACCACGAATACGGTCAGGGCGATATAGGGAAAAACCAGAAAGGCGAGGGTATTGAAGAGGCTCATGTGGCATACGCTCCTTTCGATAACGCCGGCGGATCTTCGGTTTGCATGAGGGCTGCAAAATCGGTCCTGAGAATTTCCAGAAGACCGGCATACGGGCTGTCGGCTTTTCGCAGCCCGTCGGCAATGGTGTCAAGGGCATCGAGGTAATCGGTGAATACCGGAATCAGGGCCGGATCGGGGCAGGCGGCGAGGAACTCCAGCACCATGGGCAGGTAATCGGGCAGTTCGCCCATGGCCCGGCCGTATCCGCCCCGGTAATAGACCTCCTGAATGTCGGCCAGTGCCTTTCCGCGGTCTTCCCCGTCGCCCCACCGGTGGTAGGTCAGATTGAGGCAGACCGCCGGATTCAGGTCGAAGGTCGCGGTATAGGTTTCCTGAAGCCGCATCAGCGGCGTCGATGTGAGGTAGGCGATAACCGATCGGCACTTCGGAGCGGCCTCATCCGGAAACAGCCCGTCCACGGCTTCTTCCAGAAAAGGAAGGCAGTCGATCAGTTCCGAATCCGGAAATCCCAGCAGCAGGGAGATCACCTTCAGCCGGTGATTCAGATTCTCCCGGGGGGTGTCCGCCATCCGGATGTCTGGATTGTTCCGGTTCATGGTCCGGGTTCTCCTTCCTCCGGGGGAAGCTGGTAGAGCGGTTCCCGCCGGGTGTATCCGCAACTGCCCTGGCCTCTGTAGAGGTCTTCGGTGGAGGTCTTCTGGACGGTGGGCAAAACGAACCGGTCTTCATGCCGGGCGATGGCCAGAAGTCGGTACATCTCCTCGGCGGTCTCGGCCGTGAGTCCCACCTTTTCCAGCGCCGTGACATCGGTGCGGTGCTCGACCCGTCGGGTCCGCATGTGAGAGCGAAGCGCCGTCAGCCGTTTCAGGGCCACGCGAATCGGGCCTTCGTCGCCGGCGGTGAGCATGTTGGCCAGATAGGTGATGGGGATCCGCATCCGGTCGATGACATCCGCGCCCACCTCGCCCTTGACCGCATCGGTGACCGGGCTGAGGGGCGGGACGTACCAGACCATGGGCAATGTTCGAAACTCCGGGTGAAGCGGAAAGGCGATCTTCCACTCCTTGGCCAGTTTGTAGACCGGAGAATTCTGCGCCGCTTTCAGATAGGCCGGGGGAATTCCCTGGTTCTCGGCGGTTTGAATCACTTCCGGATCATGGGGGTCGAGCAGAATGGCGGTATGGGCCGGATAGAGATCGTGCTCGTCTTTTTGTGCCGCGGCGAACCGGATCTTGTCGGCGTCATAGAGGACCACCCCCACATACCGGATGCGCCCCACGCAGGTTTCGGCGCAGAGGGTGGTCACCCCCGATTCGGCCCGGGGATAGCAGAAGATGCATTTTTCGGACCGGCCGGTTTTCCAGTTGAAGTAGACCTTCTTGTAGGGGCATCCGGAGACGCAGTACCGCCAGCCCCGGCAAAGCTCCTGGTCCACCAGCACGATTCCGTCCTCGTCCCGTTTGTACAGCGCACCCGAGGGGCAGGAGGCTACGCAGGCCGGGTTGAGGCAGTGTTCGCAGAGCCGGGGCAGATAGAACATGAAGACTTTTTTGAAGGCGAGATAGGTCTGATAGTCGATGTTTCGAAAGTTGACGTCGCCCCCGCCGGTTTCGGTCACCCCGGCCAGATCGTCCTCCCAGTTGGGACCCCACCGCACGCTCATCTCCTCGCCGGTGATCTGGGATCTCGGCCGGATGGAGGGCTGGTGCTTTTTGGCCGGGCTGGAGATCAGTTTTCCGTAGTCGTAATTCCAGGGTTCGTAGTATTCGTCGATGGGCGGCAGGTCCGGGTTGTGAAAGATGTTGACCGTCTTTTTCAGCCGGCCGCCGGCCTTCAGGGTCAGCCCCCCGAAACCGAGCTTCCATCCGCCCCGGTGGACGTCCTGGTCCGCCCATTTTTTCGGGTATCCGATGCCCGGTTTGGTTTCCACATTGTTGAACCAGACATATTCGACCCCCTGCCGGTTGGTCCAGACGTTCTTGCAGGGAATGGAGCAGGTGTGGCATCCGATACACTTGTCGAGGTTGAGCACCATGGCCAGTTGGGCTTTAATCTTCATACCATTCCACCTCTTCCGCCTTGCGGACCACGATCACCTCGTCCCGCTGGGGGCCGACCGGTCCGTAGTAGTTGAAGCCGTAGCTGAATTGGGCGTATCCGCCGATCATGTGGGTCGGTTTGACCAGGATTCGGGTGACGCTGTTGTGGACCCCGGCCCGCATGCCGGAGCGCTTGGAGCCCGGGGTGTTGATGAGCCGTTCCTGGGCATGATACATGAACGCCTTGCCGGGCGGAATTCTGTGGCTGACCACCGCCTTGGCGATAATCACCCCGTTGACGTTGAAGCATTCCAGCCACTCGTTGTCCTTCACCCCGATGGCGGCGGCGTCTTCGTTGTTGATCCAGATCGCCTCCCCGCCCCGAAACAGGGTCAGCATGGTCAGGGTATCCGAATAGGTGCTGTGGATCGACCATTTGGAGTGGGGGGTCAGGTAGTTGAGGATGATCTCCCGGCCCGGTTCCCGGTCCAGCTTGGTGGACCCGAGGGCCTGCATGTCCAGGGGCGGTCGGTAGACCGGCAGCCCTTCCCCGAACCGGCGCATCCAGGGATGGTCGAGATAGAACTGGGCCCGGCCGGTGAGGGTTCGAAAGGGGATTTTCTCCTCGATGTTGATGACGAAGGGCGAATACCGACGGTCTTCGGATTCGATCCCGCTCCAGACGGGGGAGGTGATGATCTTTCGCGGCTGGGCCGTGATGTCCTTGAAATCGATCTTTTCCGCTTCCCGTTCCCGGCTGAGGTGTTTCAGATGGAGACCGGTCCTTTTTTCCACCGATCCCCAGGATTTCACCGCCACCGCGCCGTTGGTTTCGGGGGCCAGGGCCAGGATGGTTTCGGCCGCCTGCTTGCCGGTTTCCAGCGACGGCATGCCGTAGGTGATGCCCGCTTCGGTGACCGTACCGATTCGGGTTTTCAGCTCCTCGTACTCCTCGGCCGCCGACCAGGCCACCCCCTTGGTGCCGACACCGACATCCCGGCAGAGGGGGCCCAAAGCGGTCATCATTTTATAGATGTGGGCAAAATCCCGATGGACCACCGTCAGATTGGGCATGGTTTTTCCGGGGATGGGATCGATGTCTCCGCGCTTCCAGTCCTTCACTTCGGGCTGGGCGATCTCGCCGGGGCTGTCGTGCATCAGCGGCGTGGCCACCAGGTCTTTGGCCGGGGGGAGGTGGTCGGCGGCCAGCTTCGAAAACTTCTCCGCGATGGCCTTGAACTGGTCCCAGTTGGTGCGGGTCTCCCACGGCGGATCGATGGCCGGGTTGAAGGGATGGATAAATGGGTGAAGATCGGTGGTGCTCAGATCGTGCATCTCGTACCAGCTGGCCGCGGGCAGGGCGATATCCGAATACATGGCGCTGGTGGACATGCGAAGCTCCAGGGTGACCAGAAGATCGAGTTTTCCTTCCGGGGCCGGGTCCCGCCACTTCAGCTCTTCGGGGCGAATCTCGCCGTCGGTGTTGAAGACCGCGTTTTCCACCCCCAGCAGGTGTTTGAGAAAATATTCGTGCCCCTTGCCGCTGGCCCCCAGCAGGTTGGCCCGCCACAGGAACAGGACGCGGGGGAAGTTTTCCGGGCTGTCCGGATCCTCGACGGCGAAATCGAGCTTGCCCTCTTTGAGCTGATCGGTTACATGGGCCACGATCTCCTCGTCGGAGGATGCCCCGCCGGCTTCGGCCTCCCGGCAGAGCTCCAGGGGATTCCGGTTGAACTGGGGATAGGAGGGAAGCCACCCCATGCGTGCCGCCCGAACATTGTAGTCGGCCAGATGGCCGCCGGTCTCGTCCTCGGACAATGGTGAGGCGATGTGCCGGGCGTCGAAGGATTCGTACCGCCACTGATCGCTGGCGAAATAATAAAAGGAGGTCCCGTTCTGCTGCCTCGGCGGCCGCATCCAGTCGAGCCCGAAGGCGAGATGGGCCCAGCCGGCCAGGGGGCGGACCTTTTCCTGGCCCACGTAGTGGGCCCAGCCGCCGCCGTTGACCCCCTGGCATCCGCAGAGGGTGGTGAGATTGATGATGGTCCGGTAGGTCATGTCGCTGTGGTACCAGTGGTTGGTGCCGGCTCCCAGGAAGATCATCGATTTTCCCCGAGTCTTTTCGGCGTTTTCGGCGAACTCCCGGGCCACCCGAACGGCGTCTGCGGCCGGCACCCCGGTGATCTTCTCCTGCCAGGCCGGGGTGTAGGGTTTCATGTCTTCGTAGCTTTCCGGGTAATCGGGGGTCGGCGCCGGGTCGGTTTCCCGGCGGACCCCGAGATTGGCGGCCATCAGGTCGAACACGGTGGCCGCCGGAAAGGCGCCCTTTTCGGTGGTGATTCGTTTGATCGGCACCCGGCCGGTTTTGATCCGGTTTCCGCTGAACTCGAACAGGGGAAAGGCGGTGGTGATCCATTCGTCGGGATTTTCCGCGAAGCTCAACAGCGGATCGATGGAGCCATCTCCGGAATGGGTGTCGAGCTTCAAATTCCACCGCCCCTCTTCGCCCCACCGGAAGCCGATGCTGCCGTTGGGAACCATCAACTCGCCGGTGCCGGCGTCGAATACCAGGGTTTTCCATTCCGGGTTGTTTTCGGTTTCGAGCCCGATATCCGAGGCTCGCAGAAATCGGCCCGGTGCATATTGATCGCCTTTTTCTTCCAAAATCACTAAAAAAGGCAGATCGGTGTAGGTCTTGGCATAAATGGTGAAATATTCGACCTGCCGGTCGATGTAGAACTCTTTGAAGACCACATGGGTCATGGCCATGGCCAGGGCCGCATCGGTGCCCGCCTTGGCCGGCAGCCAGGTGTCGGCGAATTTGATGTACTCGGCGTAATCGGGGGCCACCCCCGTCACCTTGGCGCCCCGGTACCGGGCCTCGATGAAAAAATGGGCGTCCGGCGACCGGGTCATGGGCAGGTTGGTGCCCCAGACGATCATGTAGGTCGATTCATACCAGTCGGCGCTTTCGGGCACATCGGTCTGCTCTCCCCAGATCTGCGGGGAGGCCGGCGGCAGGTCGCAGTACCAGTCGTAAAAGCTGAGCATGGACCCGCCGATCAGAGACAGAAACCGCGACCCGGAAGCATAGCAGACCATCGACATGGCCGGAATCGGGGTGAACCCGAAGATTCTGTCCGGCCCGTGGGTCTGAATGGTATGGATCAGGGAGGCGGCGATCAGGGTGGAGACCTCGTCCCAGGAGGTTCGGACGAATCCGCCCTTGCCACGGTTCTTCTGATATCGTTTTTTCTTGTCGGGGTCTTCGGCGATGCTTCGCCAGGCCGCCACCGGATCCCCGGCCCGAGCCAGCTCGCTTCGCCACATCTCCAGCAGGCTGGAGCGGACCAGGGGGTATTTGAGCCGAATGGGGCTGTAGGTATACCAGGAAAAAGTGGCCCCGCGCGGGCATCCCCGGGGTTCGTGGTTGGGGAACCCCGGTCCGCAGCTCGGGTAATCGGTCCGCTGCATTTCCCAGACCACGATTCCGTTTTTGACATAGACATCCCAGGAGCAGGAGCCGGTGCAGTTGACCCCATGGGTGGAGCGCACCTTTTTATCGTACTGCCACCGTCGGCGGTAGAATTCCTCCCAATCCCGCTGTCCGGAGCGGATTTCGGCCCAGTCGGACGAGACAGGTTCCGGCGGACATCGGGTATCACGGGACAGGGGGCGAAGATAGCGAAACGACGACAGCAGTTTATTCAGGGTCATGCACGCCTCCGGGAAAAAGGGTTCGGTGTTTAAGCTTCACTAAAATGAAACCGAGGCGCCGGGGTATACTCGGAACTATGTAGATTGAGAAGGAAAGACCTGTAATTTAAACTGGATAGGAATATTCTTCAAGGATATGATCAATTCCAGTCTTTAAGTAAAAGGAAAATGATCCCGCCGATTCCCATCAGGATCAGAATCCATTGAGGGAGGGTAAAATGATGAAAGAACCGGCCGAACCGGGTTTGCCAATTGTCTGAAAATCTGTCGAGTTGAAAGGATCGGGGAAGGTCTCGAATCGCCCTTTCGATCCGTGACATGGCTTGTGCAAATGCC
>JBKHDE010000221.1:0-7721 GCA_046541495.1 Desulfococcaceae bacterium | reverse complement strand
TCATGACACCTTTTCAACAGCAGCGGATACCCGGGAAAAGTGCTACACCATGATCCTGGACGAGGACGCCCTGAACCGGCTGATCGATCAGCTCAAAAAGGCCGAGATCTTCGCCCTGGACACCGAAACCACCTCCCAAAACCCGATGCAGGCCGACCTGGTGGGCCTCTCCTTCGCCGTCGAGGCGGACGAAGCCTTTTACGTCCCCTGCGGCCACTGCTACCCCGGTGCGCCGGAACAGCTCTCCCCCACCGGGGTCTTGAAAAAGCTTCAACCGGTTCTGGAGGACCCGGCCCATAAGAAGGTGGGTCAGAACATCAAATACGACTGGATCATTCTGGAGCGCCACGGGGTGCATCTCGACGGGGTGGTCTTCGATACCATGGTCGCCTCCTATCTGCTCAACCCCTCCAAGCGGGCCCACGGTTTGGATTCCATCGCCATGGATTTTCTGAATCACAAAACCACCACCTACCAGGAGGTGGCCGGCAAGGGCAAATCGATGGTTCCCTTCGACCAGGTGGTTCTGGACAAGGCCATGCCATACGCCTGCGAGGATGCCGACATCACCTTTCTGGCCTTTCACAAGCTTCAGCCCAAACTGGCGGACCTCGGCCTCACCCGGCTGATGGAGACGGTGGAGGTGCCCCTGATTCCGGTGCTCAAAGACATGGAAATGCGCGGCATTCGGGTCGACCGGGACCGGCTGTACGAACTCTCCAAGGGGTTCGACCATCAGATTCAGTGCCTGGAGACCGACATCCATACCATCGCCGGAGAGCCTTTCAACATCAACTCCCCCCAGCAGCTCGGGATCATTCTGTTTGAAAAACTGAAGCTTCCGGTGCAAAAAAAGACCAAAAAGCGGACCGGCTACTCCACCGATGTGGAGGTCCTGACCACCCTGGCCGAACGCCATGAAATGCCCGCCCTGATTCTGCGCCACCGAACCCTGTGCAAACTGAAATCGACCTATGCCGACGCCCTGATCGATCTGATTCATCCCGACACCGGCCGCATTCATACCTCCTACAACCAGACCGTCACCGCCACCGGACGGCTCAGCAGCTCCGAGCCCAACCTTCAGAACATCCCCATCCGCACCGAAGAAGGGGTGGAGATTCGCCGGGCCTTCGTGCCCCACCCGGGCTGGACCCTGCTGGCCGCCGATTATTCCCAGATCGAACTGCGGCTGCTGGCCCACTATTCCGACGACCAGATCCTGCTTCAGGCCTTTCAGGAGGAGGAAGACATCCATGCCCGCACCGCCGCCGAAATCTTCCAGGTCTTCCCCCAGATGGTCACCCCGGACCTGCGGCGGCAGGCCAAAACCATCAACTTCGGGATCATGTATGGGATGGGCGCCTTCAGCCTCTCCAAAGAGCTGGGGATCAGCCGAAAAATGGCCGCCACCTATATCGACAATTATTTCGCCCGGTACAAAGGGGTGAAGCGGTTTATCGAGGAGACCATCGAGACCGCCCGTAAAACCCGGCAAACCAGCACCCTTCTCGGTCGCATTCGGCTTCTGCCCGACATCAACAGTTCCAACCGGAACGTCCGGGCATTCGCCGAGCGGACCGCGGTCAACACCCCCATTCAGGGCACCGCCGCCGATCTCATCAAGCTGGCCATGATTCAGGTGGACCGGGCCCTCAGGGAGCGGAACCTGAAATCGGCCATGCTCCTCACCGTCCACGACGAGCTGGTCTTCGAGGTTCCCCCCGAAGAGCTGGACGAGGTCACCGACCTGGTCCGGGAGATCATGGAAAATGTCTGGCCCGATCTGCGGGTCCCGCTCAAGGTGAATGTGGACAGCGGGGAGAACTGGGCGGAAGCGCACTGAAAAAACTTTGGCGGATTTCTTTCTTTTTGGTGGTCTGAGCATGTTAAAATGCTTAAAGTTTTAAAAAGACCAAACAAAAACAACCGTCATGAGGGGGAGGTATGCCGATAGTTAAAGTTAGTCAAAAGCATCAGATCACATTGCCCCGGGTATTGCGTCAAAAACTGAATATTGATAGTGGGGATTACCTGGAGATTGAAGAAATTTGTGGAAAAATGATGCTGCGAACGATTAAGGGGAAGAAAGGGATAAATGATTTGAAACGAAAGGAAGCCAGAGAAGCACTCACAAGCATTTGGGAAAATATCAAGTCAGAAGACCCTGAAGAGACAGAAAAAATTATAGCAGAAGCCATAAAAGAGACGAGAAGACTAAAGAATAAATGATCCGGATTGTGCCTGATACAAATATTTGGATCAGTGCGATCCTCTCACCCGGTGGTCCGGCTGCAGTAGTCCGAAATATTTTTCTAAGAGATCCATAATGCCGAATCTCGCCGACGGTTTTCTTTGGTACCTGGCCTTCCTGTTTTCGACGGTGTTTCACGAGGCGGCCCATGCTCTGCTGGCCTATAAACTGGGGGACCCGACCGCCTATGAGGGCGGGCAGGTCTCCCTGAATCCGGCCCCGCACATTCGGCGGGAGCCCTTCGGCACGGTGGCGGTGCCCTTGATTTCGTTTCTCATGGGCGGGTGGATGATCGGGTGGGCGAGCACCCCCTATGATCCGGTCTGGGCTCAGCGGTACCCCAAACGGTCGGCATTTATGGCCCTGGCCGGTCCTTCTTCCAACCTGCTGCTGGCGGTTGCGGCCGGGCTGTTGATCCGCCTGGGCATGGCCGGCGGGGTCTTTTATCCGCCCGATTCCATCACCCTCTCCCAGGTCACCGCCGCGGCCCCGGGGGGACTCTTTTCGGCGGCCGCCGCCCTGGTCAGCATCTTTTTCACCCTGAACATCCTGCTGTTCCTGTTTAACCTCCTCCCCTTTCCCCCCCTGGACGGCAGCGGCATCGTGCCGCTCTTCCTCACCGAACGGGCCACGGTCAAGTACATGGATTTCATGCACAACCCCGCCTTCGGCCTGATCGGATTGATCATAGCCTGGAACGCCTTTGGCTATATTTTCCGGCCGGTTCACCTTCTGGCCATTCAGCTGCTGTATCCTGGACTGGCATACCGGTAAGGGCGTTGATCATCGTTTCGTCCGGTCCGGAATATTCGGGAGGCCGAGTATAGTAATATCAAGAAGAAGTAGACAGGTATGGGCGGATCGTCGGTTCTGTCTACGTTGATGACACCTTCGTTAATGAAGAAATTGTTCGGAGCGGCTACGCCTGGGTTCTATTTTATAATTCGGTCAGTTCAAAAGATTCTGAATAAAGGATAATCTCACCAGACTTCTTGTTTTTCCAGATAGATTCTTTGTGGGACGTATCATAAACCATGCGTTCCTGGGGAAATTTGCTTGCAATCCTTTGAAGGATGGACCGCTCATGATATGTTAAGGGTTCAGCCGTGGTTTCATCAGATTTCTTTATTACATCAATCAAGTCTTTGTAATTATTAAGTTGCGGCCCATATGGAAGTGCGGCATAGGTTGCGCCGGTCATGCTTTTTTTTAATTCTCTGAATGCAAGCATGTCGGCGTACCAGAGGTATTTTGCCGCAAAAAGCATTTTATCCCCTTTCAATAAAAGCTTTTTTCCCAATAGTTCTTCCAACATTTTCAGGATCAACTTTATTCTTGAAATTGAAAACTGACGATTTCCAGTATAATCGTTTTTCCGTTGCCGGTTCCAAAAAACCGAACGTAAAGCGTTATCCATGGACCGACTTTGGATTGCCCCGGCTTCCCATCGTTTAATGCTGGCAATACCCACGGTCATTTCATTTGCCAATGCTTGTTGAGTTAAACCAAAATCCTCTCGGTATTTACGGATTTCCTCGCCGGTCAGTAATCCGACTTCTTTCCGATAAGCATCCGAAATCACTTTTTGTATTTCCGCTGCCTGAGCGACCGTTCCCGCTTCCAACCCACATTCGGAGCACACATAGACTTCAGCTTGATAGCTTATATCCACTCCCTTGAAATGGGTGTTTTTCTCCAAACTTTCAATTTTCATTTCCCCATGTCCCCTGGGGCATTTCTTGATAGTAGCCATATTTTCTCCTCCTTAACCCCCCCTTACTTACCTCTGCTCTTATGCAGTGAAACAACCCATAGCTCATCGTCATAAAGAGCAAATTTCAAATAAATCTCACAATTGAACCGATTCACAAATAAGGAAAATGCGTAAAGTTCCAAATCTTGTATCTCTTCTTCATAGGATCTTTGAGGGGGACGTGTGCCTGCGTAATGCTCTGGCTGTATGCTGTTCAGCAGTTCAGATAGAATTTCTATTAACTCGTCTCCAATTAAATAGCCCAATTCCAAGGCATCGGAGACTATCACATCCGAATTGAGCAGAGTCACCCTTTTTTCACTTACCGCTTGTATCGCCTGTCTGATTTTCCCAGAGAGTTCCTTATGAGACGGCCTTTTCATATATATCATATATAGGATCAATTGATACCTATGTCAAGAAATATATCGTTCTTGGGTCGCTTTATGTTTTTCAAATCTTTTCTCGAAAATCTTTAACAGATAAATGAAGCGGTGATCACGACCCCGGTAAGCGCTCTTTCCACGCGGTTATTACATCCTGTTCCGATGTCAAGACCCCTCTCTTCAAAAATTTATACAATATTTGTGCCACCCCCTGAATAAAAAATTAAAATACCCCCTTGACCGGCCTGAAACCGTGTTTATATTTTTCCACAAAAAGGAGCATATAACAGTATAAATACGGATGGTTAAAGCATATGTATTCGGCACCGTTTCAGCACCACCAACCAAGGAGGAAAAAAATGATCGTCAGAAGAATGTTCAACACACCCAATTGGGGATGGCGAAGCCCGTTTGATGAACTCGAACTGCTGCGCAGCCGGATGAACACCCTGTCGCGGACCCTGTCCGGAGAGACCCCGTTTCAGCAGTCGGCCGGGGTATTCCCCCTGATCAACGTCACCGAAGATAAGGATTACTATCGGGTTCGGGCCGAACTTCCCGGGCTCAGCGCGGAAGATCTCGACATCTCCATCACCGGCAACAGCCTGGCCCTCTCCGGGGAACGGAAGATCTCCGAAGAGGCCAAAGACGCCAAGTATCATCGCCGGGAGCGGGAATCCGGCAAGTTCAGCCGAATGATCGAACTGCCCGACCATGTGGACGGCGAAAAGGTGGAGGCCAAAATGGCCAACGGCATCCTGACCGTGGTTCTGCCCAAGGCGGAAGCGGCCAAACCGAGACAGATCAAGGTCAAATAAACCGGCATTTATTGAAGGGAGGGATAGAAAGATGGCAGACATTCAGGTAAAAGAAAAACAGGAATCCACCCCGTCCGTCGAACAGACCACACCCGGCAGAACCTTCATGCCGGCGGTGGACATCTTTGAAACCGAACGCGACATCACCCTGATCGCCGATATGCCCGGGGTCAGCCCGGATCATCTCGACATCGACCTGCGGGAAAACACCCTCACCCTCGCCGGTGAGGTGGCGGCTCCCGAATCCGCCGAGGAAGCGGATGTCCTGCGGGAATATGAAACCGGCAAATACTTCCGTCAGTTCACCCTGTCGGAGGTCATCGACCAGGGTAAGATCGACGCCAAACTCAACGACGGCGTGCTTCGGCTCTCACTGCCCAAGGTGGAAAAAGCCAAACCGCGAAAGATTACGGTGCAGGCCGGATAAAAAACCGGTCCTCCCGAACGGGGCAAGCCGACCCATCGGCTTTGAAGCCGAAGACCGTTTTCAGGTTGCCTCCTTGCGGTCTTCGGCTTCTCCCTGTGGGCTTCTTCAGGGGTGCGCATTCTACTCTGCCTATGAAGAACTACTACATCATACTCGGCATTTCCCCTCAGGCGAATGCGGACGGTGTTCGCCAGGCCTTTCGCGAAAAGGCCAAACAGTACCACCCGGACAAAACCGGGCAGGAGGGGACCTCCTTTTTTCAGGACATCACCGAAGCCTATGAGGTGCTTTCGGACCCGAAGAAACGGTCCGAATACAACCGCCGGCTTCACAAAAAAGAAGACCGGCCCGGGTCCGAAAACAATCCCCGATCCCGACCCGCACCCGCTTCGGAATCACCGCCGGAGGATCTTTTTTCAGGCCGTTTTCCGTTCGGCGGATCTCCCTTCGACCGGGACCCTTTTTTCGATTTTCGATTCGGCCGCCGCACCGGCCGCACCCGCCCTCGAGGAAATCCCCCGAATCTGGATCTGGAGGTGATCCTTTCCGCCGAGGAGGCCCGGCACGGGTTTTCCACCACCCTGGAACTGCCCTTCACCAAGGTCTGCCCGGCCTGCCGGGGCGCATCGGCATCAGACCTGCTGCTGTCCTGCCGCCGTTGCGGCGGAAGCGGCTTTCTCTCCCAAGACCACCGGGTTCGGCTCACCCTGCCCGGCGGCATACGGGAGGGCGACCGCACCGATATTCCGGTTCAGGCCGAGACCGGATACAGAGTCCTTCTGCGCCTCCATTTTCGGATTCAATCTTCCTGATCATTCCATCAACGGCCCATCAGCGGCCGCCGAACCCCGCCCCGGTTTCTTCCTGAGTCTCTTTTCTTCCCCACACTTTCGGCGGCTGATGAAAAATGGGCAAAAGTAGGAGAACACGCCCCCTATTATTCGCCTTTCTCCTATTGAACTTCCGTTCGCTTTACCGGATAGTCTTCAGCCACGAACAAACGATCCCTTGTGCCGCTGCTCCGAACCCAATGCCGAAAGCGACCGGCCTTCATGCACACCATTCGATGCCCCAAATGCCGAACCCGCTTCCCTGTGGATGCCGCCAAAATTCCGGCCCGGGGCATTTACGCCCGGTGCGGCCGATGCAGACACCGGTTTCTTCTGAAACTCAAGTCCGCTTCTCCGAATCCGGCCCCGGCACCGCGCCGCCGGGTGACCTGCGACAACTGCGACCGCCGCATCGGAAAGCTTGAAAACCTCTACCGGTATAACGGCCATTCGGTCTGTTTCGAATGCCACACCCGGCTGGCGGCCCTGAAAGCGCCCCCGCCGGCCGCCCCGACCCCGCCCCCGGAAAAAAAAACGGAGGGCCATCCCGATTCCAACGGCAAACGGACGTTTCCTTTCAGCCTGCGCCACGGCCTGCTCGGACTGTTTTCCAATGACCTGGCCATCGATCTGGGCACCGCCAACACCCTGGTGTATATTCGAAGAAAAGGCATCGTGCTCAATGAAGCCTCGGTGGTGGCCTTTCGTGTCGATGCCCAGAATGGAAAACGCATCCTGGCGGTGGGCCGGGACGCCAAGCGGATGATGGGCCGCACCCCGGACAACGTCAAAGCGATCCGGCCCATGCGCGACGGGGTCATCGCCGATTTCGAGGTGGCGGGGGCCATGCTGCGGGAGTTCATTCAAAAAGTCCGTAAAAAACGGGGGTATTTTTTTCGGCCCCGAATGATCATCGCCGTGCCCTCCGGCATCACCCAGGTGGAAAAACGGGCCGTGAAGGAATCGGCGGAAAAAGCCGGGGCCAGGGAGGTTTTTCTCATCGAAGAGCCCATGGCCGCCGCCATCGGGGCCGACCTGCCGGTGACCGAACCCACCTGCAACATGGTGGTGGACATCGGCGGCGGCACCACCGAGGTAGCGGTCATATCCCTGTCGGGGATCGTCTCCTCCAAGTCGGTGAAGGTGGCCGGGGATGAAATGGACGACGCCATCATTCGGTACATCAAAAAAAAGTACAACTTCATCATCGGCGAACGCACCGCCGAAATCATCAAGATCCGCATCGGCAACGC
>JBKHDE010000220.1:0-7802 GCA_046541495.1 Desulfococcaceae bacterium | reverse complement strand
GGGGTGTACCGGAATTCATGATACTACAATCCACGGATGTTTGCTTGATTACATATGTCTTCATCCACTTGTTTAGTATTAAAAATTTGCGGGGACGCGCTATAGTTGGAAACCACTGAAACAGAATCCATATGAAATGGAAAAAAGGAGGAAGATATGTCTTTTAAAATTCTACCTGAAATAGATAGAGGAAAAACGGGCAATGAAAATCGGTTGATCGCGTCTATGGCGGCGGCCGTACTGATTCTTATTCTGCTATTTCCGCCTGCCGGCTTGGCCCGGCAGGGTAACGAATCCGGACCCGAGGGCGAATCCATCGGGCGGGTCGATTTCGGGGTCTCCTGCAAAAAGGCCGTTCAGGATGATTTCGACCATGCCCTCGGCATGCTGCACCACATGATGTATGTGAAATCGAGGGCTGTTTTCGAAGAGATCATCGAAGCCGAGCCCGACTGCGCGATGGCCTACTGGGGCGTTGCGACCACATTGTTCCAGCCGCTTTGGGACACGCGCCCGAGCGAGGATCAGCTCGAACGCGGCCGGCGCCACATCGAAAAAGCCCGGGGCCTGGATCATTCCGAACGTGAAGGGCATCTGATCGAAAGCACCGCGGCCTTTTTCCGGGAGCCTGAAACGGCGGAATACCACACCCGATTCCGACGATGGGCCGATGCCATGAAAACCGCTTATGAAGCCCATCCCGATGACCCGGACATCGCCGCCCTGTATGGGCTGTCAAGACTGGCCCTCGCTCAGCGTGCCGAAGACCCGGACCCGCTTTATGACGAAGCCGAAGCCGTTCTTCGAAAGGTCTTTGAGCGGGTTCCCAAGCATCCCGGTGCAATCCATTACAGCATCCATGCCACCGATGTCGACGGCCGCGCCCGGAATGCCCTCGACATGGTGGAGGTCTACGGCAAGATCGCACCGGAAGTCCCTCATGCCCTGCACATGCCTTCACACATCTATGTGCGTTTAGGCGACTGGCCCAAGGTCATCGACTGGAACCGGCGTTCGGCAGAGGCCGCACTCAAGCATCCTGCCAACGGGGCCGTCTCCCATCATTATATCCATGCCGTCGATTATCTGATCTATGCCTATCTGCAGCGAGGCGAAGACGACAGAGCCGGCGCCGCCTTCGAGGAAGCTCAAGCCAAACAGAAATACCAGCCGACGTTCATCAGTACCTTCCATATCGCCGCGATGCCCGCACGAATGGCCGTCGAGCAGCATGACTGGAAACGGGCCGCCGCCCTGACGCCTCGCACGCCGCAGTATCTGCCGTGGGATGAGTCGCCGTGGGCGGAAGGATTGATCCGGTTCGCACGGGGTATCGGCGCGGCCCACATGGGTGATATTGAAGCCGCAGGCGAGGCCGAGCGACATCTCGGGGAACTTCGTGATCGTGCGAAGGCCGCCGACAACGAACATATGGCCACCTATATCGAAATCGACCGCCGTGTTCTCGCGGGCCGAATCGCATACGCTCGGAAAGAACCGGAAAAAGCGGTGGAATTGACGCGCTCAGCCGCCGAACTCGAGAAAACCGTCGAAAAGCACCCGGTCACCCCGGGCGCATTACTGCCGCCTTACGAAGCGGTCGGCGATCTGCTCATGAACCTCGACCGCCCCGACGAAGCACTTGAGGCTTATGAGGCATCCGATGCGATCTGGCCGGGGCGCTACAACACCCTGCTCGGTGCAGCGCGGGCGGCCAGGGAAGCGGGCGACGAGCGGACCGCTCGAAAGCATTATGAGCGGCTGTTTGCCAAAACGGGGGATTCGGAGCGCGCCGGCCTGAAAGAGGCGGATGCATTTTTGGAAAAATAACGAATTCGAAAAACCCCGATATCTCACCGGGATGGAAAAAGGCTTAAACACCCGAGCCGACTGGGTTGTCAAGGGCGCGAAGCGATCAGCGCGTTCATCTTGATCCTTGACAACCCGGTCGGCGGAGGCGACCTGCGCGGTCTGAAAACGCGACAATTTTCTTAACACCTGCCTTTGCCTTCAAAATGCCGGTCTGCAACTGAAACCCTCACCATTCAGGTGGCTGACAATTATCTGTTGACATCGGGCCGACACTTTTTTTAAAGTATCCGCTTGGTCACTTAATCAAAGGAGATGCCTTGACCGATTCGGAAAAACAGGCCCGCATCTTCAAGGTGCTTTCCGTGGGTACGCGGGTCCGCATGATCCATTTGTTGAAGAAGCGTTCATTATGCGTCAACGCCCTGGCGAAGGCTCTGGACATAACGCCCGCGGCCGTGTCTCAACACCTCCGCATACTGCGCGATGCGGAAATCGTCACCGCGGAAAAACGAGGGTATTTCGTTCATTACCGGGTGAACGGAAAAACACTGGATGAATGGCATAAAAGGGCCAAGAATCTTTTTGATATGGAAAGATGAACCCCACACTTTTGCTGGCGGGGGCCATTTTTCCGATCTCCCTGGTGCTGACCATGGTCGGCCCTGGCGGGGGTGCGGATGCTCCTGTCGCCCGGCGAGCCTGCGGAAACCGACGGCATGGCGCCGTCCAAGAAGATCGCCGGCGGCATCGTCATCGGGGCCTGCATCGGACTCATGGACGGCCTTCTGGGGATCGGCGGCGGCGTGTTCGTGGTGCCGCTGCTCATTTACGCGCTCAAGACGCCCGCCAAAATCGCCGCCGCCTCCTCGACCTTCATCGTCTGCTTTTCCTCCCTGACCGGTTTTCTTTTTCCTGGGCGGAATGCCCCTGTGCCACGGGGCGGGCGGGCTGGCGGCCCATTACCGGTTCGGGGCCCGAACCGCCGGGTCCAACCTGATGATCGGGGGGCTTTTTTTGGGGCTGGCGCTTCTGTTCGGCGACGATATCGTGGGGTTGTTCAATCTTCTGCCCATGTCCATTCTGGGCGTTCTGCTGGTGTTCGCGGGCGCCCAGTTGACGCTGACCATCATGGACCTGAAAGAGCGCAAGGACTATTTCGTCGCCACCCTGATTCTGGGCATCACCCTGGCGTCGAATCTGGCGGCCGGATTCATTGTCGGAATGATCGTGGCGCAGCTTCTCAGGTGGGAGAAGCTGTCTGTTTGACCGCCGATAATGGGAGGGCGATGATTTCTGGTGGTAAATATTTCTACTTTAAGAATAAGGAGGTGGTTTGAGTATGCCCAACATAGAGAAAATGAGTGTGGCGTTGACGCCGGAAATGGCGGCCCTTGTTCGTCAAGCTGTGGAAAGCGGAGAATATGCCAGCAGTAGTGAAGTGATCCGGGATGCCTTGCGGGACTGGAACCGCAAACGTATATGGCGGGAAAAGGAAATTGATGAAATCAGACGGTTGTGGGAAGAAGGTTTGGAAAACGGGCCGGGGCGATTTTTGAATGTCGATGCCCTTAAAAAGGAAGCGCGCCGGCGGCTTGAAGACACCGGGAATCACCAGAACGAAACGTGAGGATCCATGCTCGATGTCAGGCGAACCGCACAGGCTGAAGAAGATCTGATCGATATCTGGATTTATATTGCTCAAGACAATCCTGCCGCCGCTGATCGTTTGCTCGATACCATTGACAGCAAAACTCGGCTGTTGGCGGAGCAGCCTGGACTTGGCCCTTCACGTGAGGACATAGCGCCTGGCCTTCGGTATTTCCCCTTTAATAATTATCTCATTCTGTACCGAATTATCCCGAACGGCGTAGAAGTCGTCCGCGTCGTTCAAGGGGCACGGAACCTGAAAAACCTGTTCTGATCACTTGCTATTTTTTCTTTTGGGAAGGCCTCACCCCCGACTACCCGGGTTCCAGATGAGTATTCTGTTTAAAATTTCTTCTTTATATGCTATCTATTTTCATCTTCAAATTTAGTGATATGAATTTTTGTGATATACAGACTTCCACCTGGACGTCCAATTGATCTGATTCGCAGCCATTGAAGAAAGGAACGGCATTGGGAAAGAATCCGCACGCGACCGACACATTGCCCAAATCTCCCACCGGTATCAAAGGCTTTGATGAAATCACCTTCGGAGGGCTGCCGAAAGGCCGGCCGACCCTGGTCACCGGCGGGGCCGGCAGCGGTAAAACCATGTTCGGCATGGAATTTCTGGTCCGGGGCGCCTCTGATTTCGGTGAACCCGGGGTGTTCGTCAGTTTCGAAGAGACGGAAAAGGATCTGACCGCCAATTTTCTGTCGCTCGGCTTCGATCTGAACCGGATGCAGGAAGAAAAACAGATTCTTCTGGATCACGTGCATATCGACCGATCCGAAATCGAGGAAACCGGCGAATACAACCTGGAAGGGCTCTTCGTGCGGCTCGGATACGCCATCGATTCGATCCATGCCAAACGCATGGTGCTGGATACCCTGGAAGCCCTGTTTTCCGGGTTCACCAATCAATTCATACTTCGTTCCGAGATTCGGCGGCTTTTTCTCTGGTTGAAAGAAAGAGGCATTTCAGCCGTGATCACCGCTGAGCGCGGCTTTTCGGAAGCCGGTCTGACCCGGCACGGGCTGGAAGAGTTCGTTTCCGACTGCGTGATCGTGCTGGATCACCGGGTTAACGAACAGATCTCCACCCGCCGGCTGCGGGTGGTGAAATTTCGGGGGTCTACCCACGGCACCAATGAATACCCGTTTCTGATGGATGAGGGGGGCATTTCCGTGATGCCGATCACCTCGGTCGGGCTCGATTACGAAGTCTCCTCGGAGCGCCTCTCATCAGGCATTCCCCGTCTGGATGCCATGTTCGGGGGCCAGGGGTTCTACCGAGGCAGCAATGTTCTGATTTCGGGCACGGCCGGCACCGGAAAGACCAGTTTCGCCGCCCAGTTTGTTCAGGATGCCTGCCGACAGGGTGAAAAATGTCTCTATTATGCATTTGAGGAGTCGAGCAGCCAGATCATTCGAAACATGCGCTCTATCGGAATCGACCTTGCCCCGGCCCTGGACCGGGGGGTTTTGCGGTTTCATTCGGTTCGACCCACCTTTTACGGCCTGGAAATGCACCTGACCACCATGTATAAGGAGATTTCGGAATTCAATCCGACGGTGGTGGTGGTCGATCCGATTTCCAACCTGATCACGGTCGGTGATCCGGAAGAGGTGAAAATCGCCCTGATGCGCCTGGTGGATATGCTCAAGCCCAGCATAATCACCTCTTTTTTCACCAGCCTGCTTCAAAGCGGGAACCATCGGATGGAAATGGAGCCGGCCACTTCCAACTCTATGGTATCCTCCCTGATCGATACCTGGATGCTGCTCAAAGAGATCGAAAGCGGGGGCGAAACCAACCGAATCCTGAATATCATCAAATCCCGGGGAATGCCCCATTCGAATCAGCTTCGTGAGTTTGTACTCACCGACAGAGGAATCGAGCTGATCGACGTGTACACGGGGCCTGCCGGGGTATTGACCGGCACCGCCCGCACGCTTCAGGAGGCACGGGAAAGGGCCGAATCGGAGCGGAGCGAGCGGGAGATCGAACGTAAAAAACGCGAAATGGAACAAATGCGCGCCACGACCGAAGCCCGCATCGCCGAATTGCGCGCCCGAATGGCCGCTGAGCAGGAAGAGATGGAGCGGATCATTCAGGAGCATGAAGATCGTAAACGAACGGCTTTTCAAAACCGCGTGCGAATGGCCCATTTGCGCATGGCGGATGAAGGAGAGTGAGAACCGATGCAAGAGAAATCCGGTCCCGAAAACGGCAAAGAATATAATCTGAGGCTGTATGTGGCGGGTCAGACCCCAAAATCGCTCCAGGCATTCGCCAATCTGAAACAGATTTGCGAGGAGCACCTGCAGGGGCGGTACCAAATCGAAGTGATCGATCTGGTCGAAAACCCTCAGTTGGCCAAAGGGGATCAGATTCTGGCCATTCCCACCCTGGTGCGCAAACTTCCGCAGCCCTTGCGCAAGATCATCGGTGATCTTTCGAATACCGAGCGGGTCTTGGTGGGGCTGGATCTGTTTCCGAAATCCAATTGATTCTGCATAACTGAGGGACTTTATTGTAATGAGTGAAGAAAACGGCATCAAAAGCGCTACGGGTGCATTCGAAAAGGCGCTCAAGGAAGAGAAGGTGTATGTGCTGAAGCTTTTCGTCAGCGGCATGACGCCCAGGTCCCTGAAGGCGATTCAGAATACCCGGCGCATATGCCGGGACCACCTCGATGGTCGATATGAGCTTGAAGTCATCGACATCTATCAGCAGCCCGAGCTGGGCAAACGCGAGCAGATCATCGCCGCCCCCACCCTTATCAAAAAATTGCCGATGCCGTTGAGACAGTTCATCGGCGATCTGTCCGACACCGACAAAATCCTGGTCGGTCTCGACCTGATACCCAAGCGCACGAAGTGAAAAGACGGAGGCCGAGTCGCCGCCGTGATCTCGACATCGGCGATTTCGAAAACCTCGATACCGCAGCGGGTCCGATTTGCAAGGAAAGAGAATGGAAAAAGGAATTGATTTAAACACCACTCCCCCGGATGAAATCGCGGATTTGAAAGAAAGGCTTCGCGAGGCCGAAGAACTGATCGATGCGATCCGCAGCGGCAGCATCGATGCGCTGGTGATTCAGGATCATGCGGATGAAGAGAGCATCTATACCCTTCAGGGCGCCGACCACACCTACCGGGTACTGATCGAATCCATGGACGAGGGCGCCGTCATCCTGTCCGGGGAGGAGGTCATTCTGTATTGCAACCGCCGGTTGTCCGACTTGCTCCGGGTGCCGGTCAATCATCTCCTGGGAAGTGAAATGTCAGGATTCCTGGCGCCGGGGGATACCGATTCTTTTCGAAGGTTGTGCAGCCGGGCTTATGAAGAAAAGACGGCCAAAACCGAAATCGATTTGATCGCCGCCGGCGGTGAGCGGATTCCCACCCTGACTTCGCTGTGCACCCTGCCCGTGGACGGGCTTGAGAGTCTGTGCATGGTCGTAACCGACCTGACGGAGCAGAAAAATAACGAAGCGATCCTCGCCTCCTATTCGCAGCGGCTGATTCAAAAAAATAAAGAGCTTGAAAGACGTGCCGAGCAGCTGGCCCGGTTGTCATCCGAACTGACCATGACCGAGCAGCGGGAACGCCGGCAGATGTCAAAAATTCTTCATGACGGTCTTCAGCAGATGCTGGCGTCGGCGCGAATGCAGGTCGAAACCTTGTCAAAGAAATTGAACCAAGCCGATCTCAAACGGTCGGCGGATCTGATTGCGGATATCCTGTCCGAGTCGATACAGGTCTCCCGGTCTCTCTCCATGGACCTGAGCCCTCCGGTTCTGCATGATATCGGTCTTGAAGCCGGGCTTCAGTGGCTGGCCCGGTCGATGCGCGAGAAACATAATTTGGAGGTCGAGATTTACATGGAAAAAGCCGGCGAACCGGCCGAAGAGATCAAGTTTATGGCCTTTGATTCGGTGCGTGAATTGCTGTTCAATGCGGTCAAGCATGCCCGTGTAACGCAAGCACGGGTGAGCCTGGGCCCGGATGACGCCGACCGCCTGCGGATCATGGTCAGCGATGAAGGGGCCGGATTCGACCTCGAACGAATCGACTCCGGACCAAATCAGGAGGGCGGCTTCGGACTGTTCAGCATCCGCGAGCGGATCACGCTGATCGGGGGCAGTCTGGAAATCGAAACCGCTCCCGGCCAGGGCAGCCGGTTTACGCTGGTGTTCCCCAGAACCATTGAAACCGGGGTCGGGGGCGCGACCCAAGCAGCCGTTTTCGACTAACACCACAGCATTGAGGACGCAATGGCTGATCACCCGCTTGCAGAAGTTTTCGGTTTCCCGTCTGATAATCTGTCGGAAGAAGCT
>JBKHDE010000219.1:0-7806 GCA_046541495.1 Desulfococcaceae bacterium | reverse complement strand
TCCGGCCCGGCAAGAACTCGCATTCGCTCAAACAGCTTCCCGGCCCGGAAAAAATCACCCCGTGAGCGGCCTGCCTATCATTCAGATTTGGCCGAAAAAATGGTCAACGCCGCTTTTTCGGATTCAGCCGGGGGATTCATCCGCCGGCGGCGTTCGGATGGTATTTGACTTTTTTCCTAACCTGAGCCACAAAGAAAAGGTTTACGGGAGAAAACCATCATGAAAAAAGGTAAGCCGACCTACGAAGAACTGGAACGCCGATGCCGCCGGGCCGAGGCTGAATTGGAGACGCTGCGCGCGGACAGGAAAGAAGAACAATACCGAAACCTGTTTGAAGACAGTCATGCCGTGATGCTGATGATCGATCCGGACACCGGCGCCATCGTCGACGCCAACCGCTCCGCCGAGGCCTTTTACGGCTGGTCTCGCCAAATATTGACGCGGATGAACATCGCCGATCTGAATACCCTGTCTTCTGAAGAAATTCAGAGAGAAATGGAGGCGGCCCGGGCACAGAAGCGGCGGCATTTTCTGTTCCGCCACCGGTTGGCCGACGGTTCGATTCGGGACGTCGAAGTCTTCAGCGATCCCATCCACCTGGGCGGCCGGCGAATGCTTCACGCCATCATCCATGACGTCACCGCCGGGCGGGCCGCCGAATCGGCCTTGGGGGGACGGATCAGGGAACTCAACTGTCTTTACGAACTCGCCCGTATTGTCGAGCAAAAGAGCATCACCATTGAGGGAATTCTGGAACGGACGGCGGCCCTGCTGCCGCCCGTCATGCGGTTTCCCGAGAATGCGGTCGGCCGCATTCGTTGGGGAGACCGGGTGTTCGAAACCGGTGATCGGGGGGCATGCGACGCCGTTCTTTCCGCCGAGCTTCACGTTCTCGACGAACGGGTCGGGAGGGTCCAGGTCGGCTACCTGGCATCACCTTCCTCCGCCGATGAAGGTCCGTTTTTGAAAGAGGAGCGATTGCTGATCGAGGCGGTTGCGGAACGAATCGGACGCATCATCGAGCGAAAGCAGGTGGAAGAGGCGCTGCACGACAGCGAAGAACGGTTCCGCCTGTTTATGGATTACAGCCCCACCCTCTCGTGGATCAAGGATGACGAGGGCCGCTATGTTTATCTGAGCCGAAAGCATACAGAGTATTTCGGGATTCCCGCCGAAGACTGGCTCGGAAAAACCGTCGAAGAGGTGCTGCCCTCCGAGACGGCGGCGGTTTTTCGACAAAACGATCTGCGGGCTCTGGAGCAGGACCATCCTGTGGAGTATATCGAAGAAGTGGTGACCCCATCGGGAGAAAACCGGTTCTTTCAGGTTCACAAGATTCCTTTCAGGAACGCCTCCGGGAAAAAATATCTCGGCGGAATCGGGCTGGAGATTACGGAGCAAAAGCAAGCAGAAGAAAAGTTAAAGGAAAGCGAACAGAAATTCAGCGCCGCATTCCTGTCGAGCCCGGCTATTCTCATCATCACCACCATGGAGGAAGGCCGGTATGTGGAAGTCAATCATGCCTTTACCGAGTTCATCGGCTACAGCAAAGAAGAGGTGATCGGCAAAACATCCCGGGAGTTGGGCATCTGGCATTCACCCGGTCGTCGAACTGAACTGATGGATCAATTCAAGCGCGACGGCTACGTGAGAAATACTGAAATAAAAATCAGAACCAAATCGGGCGACATTCGAACCGGTCTGATTTCCACTCAGAAAGTGATCCTGGAGGGGGAAGGGTATTTCCTGTCGCAAATTTTCGATATCACCGACCAGAGAAAAGCCGAAGCGAGACTCCGGGAAAGTGAAGCGCGCTACCGGCGGCTGACCGAAAATGCACGGGACATCATCTGGAGAACCGATTGGAAAGGTAAAATGGTCTTTTTGAACTCGGCGGTGGAAAACCTGCTCGGGTACACACGGGAAGAGGTGGTCGGCTTGAGCATTTCCAACTATATGGATCAGAAATCCATTGATCGTCTCATGGAAAAGCTCCTTTGCCTGAGTCCGGAACCTAATCCACAGGATCACTTCGTCATGGAAGTGGATTATATTGCCAAACACGGCGAAACAGCCCCGTTTGAAATCAATGTGGTCGTCTTGCGTGATTCGAACGGCAAAATCATCGGCTACGAGGGGGTTTCCCGGGATATCACCGATCGCAAGCGGATGGAACGGGATTTGATCAAAGCCCGGGAGGCCGCCGAAGCCGCCGACCGGGCCAAAAGCGAATTCATCGCCAACATGAGCCATGAACTGCGCACCCCTTTGAATGCCATTCTCGGATACTGCCAGATTCTGGGCCGGGATCAGGCGCTTTCCGAAAGCAATCGGCAGAAAATCTCCGTCATCAGAAACAGCGGCGAGCACCTGCTGATTTTGATCAACGATATTCTGGACATCGCCAGAATCGAAGCCGGTAAAATCGACCTCCATCCGGAATCGACGGATGTAAGGTCGGTAGTCTCCAATACGGCCGACATGGTTCGCGTGAAGGCACTTCAGAAAAAGCTTCGATTCCAAACGGAGATCGATCCAACCCTTCCGCGTTTCGTTCATGTGGATGAAAAAAGGCTGCGGCAGGTATTACTCAACCTGCTCTCCAATGCGGTCAAATTTACGGACCGAGGCGAGATCACCCTTCGGGTCCACGTCAGCGAAGGTAACATCACGTTTTCCGTATCGGATACCGGCATCGGCATTCCGGAGGAAAAGCTTTCCGACATCTTCGAGGCATTTCAGCAGTTGAATCCGGTTGACTCGAAAACCGAAGGAACCGGCCTCGGGCTCACCATCAGCCGAAATCTGATATTGCGGATGGGCGGCCGGATCACGGTGGAGAGCACGGCGGGCCGCGGCAGTACCTTCCGTTTTGAAATCCCCCTGTATGAAGCCGGCAGCGGCGGCCGAACCGAAAAATCCGGGCGCTCCGGCCTCATTTCCGGTTACGAGGGAAAACGGAGAAAGGTCCTCATTGTAGACGATTTCGAATTGAATCTGCAGGTGGTTCGGGCCATGATAGAGCCGCTGGGCTTTGCCATTGAAGAAGCCTCGGACGCGCTGGAGGCGGTATCCCGGGCCGAGGCCTTCAAACCCGATCTCATTTTTATGGATTGGGTGCTGCCCGGCATCGGCGGCAGAGAAGCCGTTCGGCGAATCCGCACTATAGGCGGAGGGGGCGGCCCCGTGATCATCGTCATCACCGGACATGCCGATTCCCAAACGCAAAATGAGATTCGAAAAAGCGGCGCGGATGACTGTATATTCAAACCGATTTCTCAGGAGGAACTGCTGAGAAAAATCGAGCATCACCTAAGCTTGTGCTGGCAATACGACAGCCCGAAAATATCCGCTGCAAAGGAGGAGACACCGGAGATGCCGCCGATCTCGCCCCCGAAAGCCGACATCGACGCGCTCTACGGCATGTCCCGCATCGGAAATCTATCCGGCATTTGCGCTCATGTGAAACACATGCGCCGGACCGATCCGAAGATGGAACCCTTTTGCCGACACCTCGAAACCCTGGCTCAGGATTGCGACATCACGGCCATTCGAAATTTGATGAAAAATTACACAGGTAAGGAATCATGAAAACGGAAGACCGAGGCACGGTCCTGATCGTGGACGACGATCCCAACAATCTGAAAGTTTTAAATGATGTGCTGGAAAACACCGGATTCCAGGTGCTGTTGGCCGAAGATGGGTTGCAATGCCTCGAAAGCGCGGAGTTGGGGCAACCGGATGCGATTCTGCTGGATATCGTCATGCCGGGAATCGACGGCCATGAAACCTGCCGGCGACTCAAGAAAAACCCGAAAACCCGGGACATACCGGTCATCTTCTTGTCCGCCCTGGCCGACCCGGAAAACATCCTCAACGGGTTCGACACCGGGGGCGTGGATTACATCGGCAAGCCTTTTCACCAGGAAGAGGTCCTGGCCCGGGTGACCGCCCATGTCACCCTCCGCCGGCAGCAAAAAGCGCTGATGACCTGCAATCTCGATTTGGAAACCCAAATTCAGGAAATAGAACGAATGGCGTCGGTACTGGCGGAAAGCGAAGCCAGAAGCCGGGCCCTGCTCGAAGCGATACCGGACCTGATGTTCCGCTTGGACCGGAACGGGGTTTTCCTGGACTATAAGGCCGATCCCGAAAACCTTCATGCCCAGGAACCGGAAACCCTGGTGGGCAAAAGAAACCGGGACCTGGTTCCCGCCGAATTTGCGGATTTGACGGATCATTACATCGAAGCGACGCTGCGAACAGGCAAAATGCAGGTTTATGAATTTGAATTATCGATACCCGGACAGGGCATGCGAGACTATGAAGCCAGAATGGTGAAAAGTGGGAATGATGAGGTAACCGCCATCGTCCGTGACATGACCGACCGAAAGCGGCTGGAACAGGAGCGGCTTCAAATGGAACGGCGTCTCCAGACCGCCCATCGACTGGAAAGCCTTGGCGCCATGGCCGGGGGCATCGCCCATGATTTCAACAACAGCCTGATGGTGGCTCTCGGTTATCTTGAAATGGCCCGGGAAGAGACGGAGGATGTCGCTTTGGTAAGTGCCTATCTCGACCAATGCGACACGGCGCTCAAACGGCCGGTATCCCTAACCCAACAAATGCTGGACTATTCCGGGAAGGGATACCTGGCCTTTCGGACGGTCGACCTCGAATCGGTGATTCAAGAGACGGACGGACTGCTGACGTCCGCGATTCCGGAAAACATATCCCTTCTAATGAATATTGAGCCGAACCTCCCCAAAATCCAAGGGAATGCATCCCAGCTTCAGCAGATTCTGACCCACCTGGTTGTGAACGCCGCGGAATCCTACGATGAACAAACCGGTGGTGAGGTGACCCTTTCAGCAGGCACGATATTTTGCGATGAGGACTCCCTTTCTCAAACCCTCAAGGACGTCTGGCTAAGCTATGAAACCCCGTTCGTTGAAACCGATTACGTATACATCGACATCACGGATACCGGGTGCGGCATGGATTCCGAGGTTCGCAAGCGAATCTTCGAACCGTTTTTTAGCACCAAATTTGTAGGCAGAGGGCTCGGGTTGGCGGCCGTATTCGGCATTATCCGGGGACACCGGGGATACATCCGGGTCGACTCTCGACCGAATCAGGGGACGACCGTTCGGGTCATGTTTCCGGTGGCAGCCATCACTGAAAGCCCTGAAAAGGTGACGACCCCGGCGACGGCCCCCCTCCCTCGCGGCACCGGCCATATCCTCCTTGTGGAGGATGAAGAACCGGTTCGGGAAATGGTCCGCCGAATGCTCACTCAATTGGGATATTCCGTGATATCCGCCTCCAGTGGGTCGAAGGCCGTCCGTATTTTCCGCGATCGCAAGAGGGAGATCGACCTGGTGCTGTGCGATATGCGCATGCCCGGCATCCATGGTGTGGAGCTTTTGCGTAAACTGCGGGGTATGGACGACACCGTGCCGGTGATTCTGACCAGCGGATACAGCACGGAAGACCTGCGACACCGATATGAAACCGAGGGCTTCGCCGGTTTTCTTCAGAAGCCGTTTCGAATGGCCGAATTGGGCACCCTGTTGCAGGAGGTGCTTCAAAAAAACCGGATAAGCGGTTCCACTCAGGCAGGAAGGACATATGCAAAAACCTGATCACGAAAAATCCCGGGAAGAACTCATCGCCGAGCTGAGGACGGCCCGGGCGGAAATCGCCGACTATAAAGCCGCGGCCGAAAACACCCCCTACTACCGACTGGCCGCGGACCACGCCCGGGATGTGATCTGGGTCACCGACCGCACCTTCGCGGTTCGATATGTCAGCCCCTCGGTTCGTCAAGTGCTGGGATATCATCCCCACGAAATCCTGGATTTGGACTGGGCTCGAATCCTGACACCCGCCGGCCTGGAAATCTTTCAGACGGCGATTCAGTATCGCCTGGCCATGGAAAAAGCGGGCCGGGGTGATGGGGCTCCTCGATTGTTCGAATCGGACTGGATTCGAAAGGACGGAAAGCGGATCACCGCCGAAACCACCACCCGCACCCTGCGGGATGAAGACGGCCGATTCGCGGGCATTGTCGGCATTTCCCGGGACGTGACCCAGCGAAAAAAAATGATGGATCAATTGCGGGCGAACGAGACCCGGTTCCGGGCGATCTTAGACACCGGCCCCACCATCACCTGGATCAAGGATGAAGCGGGTCGGTATATTTATCTCAGCCGAAACTTTGAAAAATACTTCGGAATCCGCGGGGAAGACTGGCTCGGAAAAACATGCCATGACCTCTACCCGCCGGAGATTGCGGCCAAGTTCACTGAAAATGACCTTCAGGTGATTGAAAAGGACCGTCCCCTGGAATTTTTAGAGGAAGCCGACTGCGCCGATGGAGAGCGCCGAGTATGCCGGGTGGTCAAAATTCCCATTCGGAACGCTCAGGGAAAACGAAGCACAGCCGGATTCGGTCTTGATATCACCGACCAGAAACGGGCCGAAGAAGACCTGCGAAAAAGTGAACGGCGTTTGCAGGAAGCCCAAAGGATGGCCCGAATCGCCAATTATGAACGCAATCTGGATACCGGCCGGGGATGCTGGTCGGACGAACACTACCGGCTGTTCGGATATCAACCGGGGGAAGTTTCCCATTCATTCGAGCTGTTTCTGAACCATATCCATTCCGACGACCGGGATCGGATCGCGGAAAGACTCAGGGCCGCATACCAGAACCTGACGGCGTATGCCCACGACTGTCGATATGTTCGGCGGGGCGGCGAAATACGACACGCCCGCCACACCGGCCGGGGTGAAATGGACCCGGACGGGACTCGGTGGCTGCGGGGTACATTTCAGGATATTACGGAACAAAAAACGTTCGAGGAGGCCCTTCGAAAAAGCGAATCCCATCACCGGATCATTTTCGAAAAATCCCCTCTGGGCATGATTCGATTCTCGGAAGACGGCGCCATCCTCGATTGCAACGAACAGTTCATTCACCTCATGGACTCATCCAGAGAAAAGCTGATCGGCTTCAACACCGCCCGGCAGTCCACGCCGAAAATGCGCGAAACGATTCGCAGGGCACTGGCCGGAAATACGGCGGTTTTTGAAGACGAATACATCTCCGTCACCGGCGGCAAAACCACCCATCTGCGGGTCGTGTTCAACCCCATCCACCCCGGCCGAACCCCCACCGGGGTCATCGCCACCCTCGAAGACATCACGGAACGAAAACAGACCGAAAAAGCCCTTCAAGAAAGCGAAAAACGCTTCCGAACCATTGTGGACACGGTGCCGCAGTTCATCGCCTATACCGACAAGGCATTGCACTATCGATTTGTCAATAAAGCCTATCAAGACCAATTCGGCCTGTCGTCCGATGATGTGATCGGCAAGGCACTCCCTCAAATCATCGGTCGAAAAGCCTTCGAAAAAGCGCGCCCCCACATTGAAAAAGCTTTGACCGGGGAAGTAGTCCGATACCATGAGCGTTTCGACTACCCGGTGGGCGGCATGCGGGATATGGACGGGGTTCTTCTGCCCGATTTCGATGAAGACGGCCGGGTGCGCGGCTACTATGCCGTACTCACCGATATTACCCATTACATGGCTGCCGCCGATGCGCTGCGAAAGAGCGAAGAGCGCTTCCGAACCATTTTTGAAAATGCCGGCGACGCCATTCTGGTCACCAATGAACAGGGGAAATATGTCGACGCCAATACAGCCGCTTTAAATCTTACAGGATACTCGCTGAAGGAATTGCGCGGCTTTACCATTCAAGACCTGACGCCGCCGGGCAAACATGCCGAATTTGAAAAA
>JBKHDE010000218.1:0-7807 GCA_046541495.1 Desulfococcaceae bacterium | reverse complement strand
CGCCGTATTTAAAAAATATCTGGATTCCACCGCCCTTCACCAGAAGATCAAGCGGGTGGAGGTGAAAGAGAAACGGGTATTGGAGAGCGTCTCCGCCGAAAAACTTCGAGACCGTCTGGCGGGCGCATCATTTGAAAAATCGTGCCGGCACGGAAAATACCTTTTTATCGAAACCGATGGGCGCGGCCATCTGGTGCTTCACTTCGGAATGACCGGATTCCTCAAGTATTTTAAGGATATGGAAAAAGAACCGGATCATGCTCGGCTGTTGGTGGCGTTTTCCAATGGATATCATCTCGCCTTCGACTGTCAGCGGATGTTCGGTCAGGTGGCGTGGGTCGATTCGATGACGGACTATATTGAAGAAAAACGGCTGGGGCCGGATGCGCTTTCGTCAGACCTCTCCTTTACCGATTTCAGAGAACGGTTTTTCAAATCCGGCGCCATGATCAAATCGGCCCTGATGAATCAGAGCCTGATCGCCGGAATCGGGAATATCTACTCTGATGAAATCCTGTTTCAGGCGGGCATCCATCCAAAAACCAAACCCAAGGAGTTGGATGAAGATCGGCTCCGGAAGCTTTACGACACAATGCGAAAAGTGCTGGAGACCGCGATCAAGCATCGCGCCGACCCGGAAGCCATGCCGAACCATTTTATGCTTCCTCATCGTACAAAAGGGGAGAAGTGCCCCGGGTGCGGCGGAGAGATCGAAAAAGAGAAAATTGCAAGTCGCACCGCATATTTTTGTCCAAAATGTCAGAGATGACGGAGCTGTATGCGCATCTTTGCGGCGGAGGGTCGGCGGAAACCTTTACAGATGGGGTTGACGGGGATATAAAGGAGGGCGACAATGATGAATTGATTTCATGAGGCATCGGGTATGGGCCTGTTCGACCGGGTCAAGAAAATCAAGAGCAAAGAATTTATGGAAGCGGTCTCCGCGGCCTCGGCCATGGTGGCATATGCCGATGGATTGGCCACGCCGGAGGAGTTGGAGAAACTGATCGAATACATTCGGCTGGACGAAGCCCTCAAGGTGTTCGACGCCGGCGAGGTGATCCAGACCTTCGAGCGATATGTGGAGAGTTTTGAATTCGATCTTCGGATCGGTCGGGAAAAGGCCATGAAGGCGGTTCGACGGCTGCCCCCAAGGACCGAGGAAGCCAGGCTTTTGATCCTTCTCAGCTGCGCCATCGGACAGGCCGATCTGGAATTCGACAACAACGAGCGGCTGGTGATTCGGGAGATCTGCCAGGCCCTCGGTTTTCATCCCAATGAATTCGATTTGAACCTGCGCGCGCCCAATCCTTCTGATATTCCCAGGGCCACCAAGCCGCAACCCCGAAAAGAAGATCTCCCCGAGTGGATGCGGAATACCGCTAATTTACCCAAACCGCCGCCCATTCCTTCGGAAAAGCCGCCGAAGAAAAAAAATGCCCCGGTCGTGGAGTCTGCCGACATTCCGGATTGGATGCGGGAACCGATTCAGTCTCCTGAAAATCCGAAAAAAGAAGAAGCGGATCTTCCCGACTGGATGCGAAATCCGCCGGATCTGAAAAAAAGTTCCGGCAGCGGGTCTGAACTTTCAAAGCCCCGTTCCCGGAAAAATCGACAGCCCGAAGATCTGGAAGCGATGCCCGAATGGATGCGAAACCCTTCCAAAGCCTTTAAGCGTATGAAAAAGGAGGGGAACATTCCGGAATGGATGCGGAAAAACCTCAAGAAATGAGGATTATCGATGAGCGGAATCAGCGGCGGGGAGGGTGATCCTTCCCGCCGTTGCTGTTTTTCGGGTCCGGCCGATTCCGGTGAAAAAAAGAAGAGGATAAATGCAAGGACAAGGATCGGAGTGAAAGTTTTTTTTAGGAGAGTCGAAGGCGCGGCGGTTGCGGTTGAAATTTCAGGTAGAAAGGAAGCGGCAATTGCCGGTGTTTTTTGGGGGAGGTGTCATCCGCGAAGTTGGAAATGGTAATTCCCAGTAGACGGACCTTGCGGGGCCCGGCCTCGGTATTTTCCAGGAGAAGACGGACATGGGCCATCATCCGCTGGGCATCCCGCACCGGTTCGGTGTCGGTGATGCTTCGGGTAATGCACTGGAAATCGGCGTACTTCACCTTCAGAGTGACGGTCATTCCGTGAATATCGTTCTTTTGGATCAGGCCCTCCAGCCGTTGGGCGATATGGGTCAGAATCTCCAGCATTCGGTTTCGATCCGCCAGATCTTCATCAAACGTGGTCTCCTTTCCGAGTGATTTTTGGATTCGTTCCGGATTCACCGGCCGTTCATCCTGTCCGTGGGCGATCGCATAAAAATAGTTTCCCGATTTTCCGAAATAACGGATCAGATCTTCTTTCCGGAAAGCTTTGAGATCCTTACCGGTACGAATACCCAGCTCCCGCATCTTTTTTTCAGTGGCCTTGCCGACCCCGTGGAATTTTCGAATGGGAAGCCGGTCAATGAAATCGTCCGCCTGGTCGGGGGGGATTACGGTGATGCCGTTGGGTTTGTTCTCGTCCGATGCGACTTTGGCCAAAAATTTGTTAAAGGAAACCCCGGCCGAGGCGGTGAGTTCGGTCTTTTGCAAAATTTCTTTGCGAATCAGTTGGGCGATTCGGGTAGCGGACGGAATATCTTTCTTGTTGACCGTGACATCCAGAAAGGCTTCATCCAGAGAAAGCGGCTCCACCAGATCGGTGTAGGAATAGAAAATGTCCCTGATCTGTTTGGATACATACCGGTAAACCTCAAACCGGGGCTTTAAGAAAACGGCCTGAGGGCACCGGTGATAGGCGCTTTTTCCCGCCATGGCCGAATGGATTCCGAATCTTCTGGCTTCATAAGAACAGGCGGCCACCACGCCCCGCCGATGGGGGTCGCCCCCCACGATCACCGGTTTGCCTCTCAACTCAGGATGATCCCGCTGCTCTACCGAGGCATAGAAAGCATCCATGTCGATATGGATGATTTTGCGAGAGCGGGGATTCTTTTCTTCGGCATTCAAGGTGGTCCGCTTTCAGGCGGGGGTAATAACCCTCAGTCTCGGTCTGAATGAGTGTTCGACTTGCCTTCTATCTGTCTTCTGGGGATCTTCCGATTCAATGCCGTTGCCGGAGTTGTTATGAGTAAGGGTGAAATACCACAAAAGAAGGGTTTGTTCCTCAAGTCGCCGAATGTACTGCTCGGCTTTATTCAGTCGCCATATGGCCGCCAACGCTACCCCGAAAGATACCGTGCAGATGGTGAGTTCAATGAAAATGGATGCGTGCATTACAAATCCCCCTTGCATGAAGGGCATAGGTGGGTTATAATCAATTTGCCATTGCCCGCCTATTACCCGGGTTGTTGGTTTGGGGTCTGCTTCGGTGTTGCCGCACCTGGCAGGCCCATTTTTTTCAACTATCTATACCGGCTTGTTGATGATTCTTTCACTCACCGGCTATCGCCCATCCCCTTCTCCGGGCAGGGTGCATTCCTGAGTTTTTTTCATAGATTTCGGCTATTCCTGATGCCTTTGATTGGTCGGTTCCCATCTTTCACCTTCCTCCTCGGGTTCTTTGTTCAGTCCGAATAATTTGTCGATCCACGAGCGGCTTTTTTGCTCGACTTTCCCGTTTTTAGACATCTTTTCCATCTTTGTTTCCAGTTCCGCCAACCGGTTTCGGAGTTCTGTAATTTCGGCTTTTTGGTCCGAAATGGATTGTACCGCTTCCGTAATCGCTCCGGCGATGACTTTCTGGATGTCGGCGACGGGATCTCTCCGTGGTGTCGGCATGGTGTCGAAGGTGTCGGGAGGGGCTACGGCCTTTTGAAGCTCGATTGTCGGATGGTACTCGGAATATAAAATGTCCCTGATCTCCGAGCGGCTTTTTCCCTTTTCGTAGAGCGCCTTGATATGCTCCACCATATCGACCGTGGAGGGGGGGTATTTCATCACCCCATCTACTACCCGACCGGTAAAAAATTCGGGGAATCGTTGGGAGTATCTTCGAACCAGGTTGTCGCTGCCACCGACTTCGACGGCGATCTGCGGGATGGATAAGTATTCTATATCGTCATACATGTGACAAATCCTTTACATTGTAAGGCGTGTCTGACAAGTGAAGGACACCAGGGATGACAGGATTGAAATCATTTAGTATTTTTGCCTGTCTCTCGGGTGACACATGACAGATGGCATTTACATACCGTACTGTCATATGACAGTACCAAAAAGCAATGATAGTTTTCCCCTACCAATTTTCGGCTTTAGAGGAATTGCTGAAAAGCTTTGTATTTCCGGTTGTATAGGGATTTTAACGCCGACTCCAGCAAGGTGCAGGTTTCCTCCAGCCAAAAAAGCATTTAAATTCAAACTTTTAAAAATGAGATGACTTGAACGGTTCAAAAAAAACATTGTTTTTAATGCTTCTTAGGGTGCCTATTGTTTACCTCAAAAATTGTAGTATAAGAATGTAAGTTTTTGGTATTTTAATATAATTTCGGATCTTAATGTGCGCCTGCAGGTAAGCTTTGGGCGAGAGCCCAAAAAATGGCTTTGACCCGAAGAAACCAAGCCTAAATATAAGGTCCCTACACCCTTTCAATACATAGGTTTCCTTATTTAATTTTCCTTGATTCGGGACTATTTTGAATTAAGAGAGGATTAAAATCTTAAATCAAAATTTATTTTTGAGGAGGCATACTATGTTTGCGGTATCAAGAACCCGAGTTTCAGATCATTCACCCGACCATGTCAATGAGGCCATTTTAAACGAAATTGAGGATAATATCGATTATTATGCCTCGACCGGCAGAGGTGATCTGAATCAGCGGCTGAAAGAATTGGATTACGAGTGGGATATCGAAAGAGCTCTGGAGGCGAATGCATCTGTTTTGGCTTTGGCGGGACTTACCCTTGGCGCCACGGTTGATCGTCGGTGGTTTGCCTTTCCCGCCGTGATTGCAGGATTCCTTTTACAGCACGCACTCCAGGGGTGGTGTCCGCCAGTATCCGTTTTTCGACGGATGGGAATCCGTACTCGAAATGAAATCGATTACGAGCGGTATGCCCTGAAAATGATTCGAGGTGATTTTGAAGAGACCCCCGAACCCTCTCCCGGTTCGACACGGACCAAAGCAGAGGAGGTCCTGCACGATATTCGTAAATAAGGCCGTTTTAAACACGGGCCGGATCTTGCCAGGTTCACAGGGGGCCGACACCGGTCCGATCAGTATCGAGTTTCCCATGGATATAAGTGATTCAGATTCCACCACCAAGAATTGACGGGAGAGGCCATGCCTGAGACAGCCATTCCGCAGGAAGACACCTGGGACAGCACGCCGGCCTTTTTTTCAGAAGGGTACCGGTTTATCTCCAACCGCTGTGCCCGGATGAATACGGATGTGTTTGACACCCGGATTATGTTTAAAAAAGCAACTTGTGTCACGGGAGAAGACGCGGCACGGATGTTTTACCATCCGGACCGGTTCACCCGGCAAGGCGCCATTCCCCCAACGACGGTGAAGCTGTTGCAGGACAAAGGCTCCGTGCAGACCTTGAGCGGAAATCTCCATCGCCATCGCAAAAAAATGTTCATGTCGCTCATGTCCACGGAAAGCATTCAGCGGTTGGTCCGGATAACGGAGGCGGAATGGCACCAAAAATTAAAAAAATGGGAGGGAATGGACCGTGTCGTTCTTCATCCGGAAGTCCAGGAGATCCTCACCCGGTCGGTATGCCGATGGGCCGGTATTCCCCTTTCGGATTCGGATGCAAAAAAGCGAACCCATGAGTTTGCCGCCATGATCGAGGGGGCCGGTACCGTGGGACCGAGGAACTGGCTGGGGCTGGTGCTTCGGGCCCGATCGGAAAGATGGGGTCGGGGTTTTATCCGTGGGGTGCGCAAGCAGAAGGTGAAGGTGCTTGAAGGAAGTGCGGCGGACGTCACCGCCTGGTACCGGAACCCGGAAGGCGACCTTCTGGACGACAAGGTCGCGGCCGTGGAGCTGATCAATTTTCTGCGCCCCACCGTGGCGGTGGCGCGGTACATCGCCTTTGCCGCCCTTGCCTTGCACCAACATCCGGATTGGAGACGAAAGCTTCAATCCGGGGCGGACGACGACCTGGAAATGTTCGCCCAGGAGGTGCGTCGATTTTATCCCTATTTTCCGGCTGTGGCCGGCCGTGTACAGATTCCGTTTACGTGGCGTGGGCGTGGATTTAAAAAGGGGGATTGGATCATGCTGGATCTTTACGGAACCAATCGGGACCCGAGATCCTGGAAGGCGCCGGATACCTTTGACCCGGAACGTTTCCGGAACTGGGATGAGAGCCCTTTCAACTTCATTCCCCAAGGTGCGGGAAATCACGACGACACCCATCGGTGTCCGGGCGAGTGGATCACCATCGAATTGATTAAAAACGCTCTATCCCAACTCACCGGACGCATGCGCTACGACGTTCCCCAACAAAATCATCACATCGATCTGTCCAGAATACCGGCCATAACGAAAAGCCGGTTTATTATCACCCACGTCCGCTCCGCATAATCATTCCAGAATTTCTTTGACCCGGCCCACCTCACCGGTTTCCAAACGAACTTTGATGCCGTGGGGGTGGGTCGGTGATTTGGTCAATAGATCCTTTACTGCGCCCTCGGTCAATTTTCCGGTTCGCTGGTCTTTTTTGAGGACGATGGCGACTTTCATTCCCGGACGGATATTCTTCCGTATGGTGCCTTCCATAATTTAATTTTCTCCTTTGGAAATGCAATAAAATTGCGTAAATGCCCGATTCCGGACGGGGGGGTGAATCTCAGATCCGGAAAGCTTTTGAAAATCTTTGTTCAAGCTTCTTGTTCTTGTATGGCTTGGGCGCGCGGAATGCAAGACCTATCCATAATCATAACTCGGATGCCTTTCCCCATCTGGGGAATGCGATTGAAACGTAAAACTTTTGCAAAATCCACTCCTTTCTTTTTTCCATTTCTTTGAATTGTATTTCGATTTCAGCGGGTTATTATCACCACAACGGAATCGAAGACCTCAAACCATTCATGAAAGGAGCCAAAAAATGAAAAAACCTCAGTTTCAATCCTTCCTTCTGATCGGGTGTTTGATTGCACTCACATGCGTCGCCCTGGCCTATTCAAAACAGGACACCCCCTTTATCCCCGACGGAATTGAACCGGTCACCGCCAGAACCGGTCCGGTGACGCTGACCGGCGAACTGACTCAGGACAAAATCCTGGCCGGCGGAGACGGCATCACCGCTTTGTCCCTCACCTTGACCGCCGAGGAGATGCCGTCTGCCGAAAACCGAGAAGTCCGGCAGGTGGATATGGTGATTGTTCTGGATCGAAGCGGATCCATGGAAGGCGCCAAGCTGAACGACGCCAAACGGGCGGTTCGGGATCTGCTGGGCCGGTTATCCTCCAAAGACCGGTTTGCGCTGGTCAGCTATTCCAGCGGGGTTCAGCGCCATTCCGGTCTGGTGCCGGTAACGGCCTCGACCCGGGAAAGCCTGATGCATCAGATCAATCGCGTCTATTCCGGCGGCGGCACCAATTTAGGGGCCGGGCTTCAACTCGGCATCAATACGCTCATGGAGGGCGGCCGAACCGGAAACCTGGGACGAGTGATTCTGATTTCCGACGGATTGGCCAATGAAGGGGTTACCGATACGACTGCCCTTGGCGATATGGCCGGGATTGCACGAAAGCGGGAGTTCGGGATTTCCACTGTGGGTGTCGGGGAGGATTTCAACGAGGCGCTGATGACCGCCATTGCCGATCGGGGGACCGGCAGCTACTATTATCTATCCGA
>JBKHDE010000217.1:0-7835 GCA_046541495.1 Desulfococcaceae bacterium | reverse complement strand
GAAATATATGCACAGGTACTTATGAAGGGTCGAATTTCGGTGTCCCCCCATCCGGGTATCCGGATGGGGGGAAGTGAAAAAGGGGGGAATGGTCGCTTACTTGAACTGCTCTTCTTCCGTGGATCCGGTCAGGGCCGCCACCGAGCTTTCTCCGCCGGAGAGGGAGGTCATCACCCGGTCGAAATAGCCGGTGCCCACGAATTTCTGGTGGGTGGTGGCCATGTAGCCGGAGGTCTTCTCGTGCTTGAACTCCTCCTGCTGGAACATGGAATAGGCCAGCATCCCCTCTTCCTTGTATTTTCGGGCCAGTTCGAACATCCCCAGGTTGAGGGTGTGGAACCCGGCCAGGGTCACGAACTGGAACTTATAGCCCATGGCCGCCAGTTCCCGCTGGAATTTGCCGATGGTGACATCATCCATGTGGGACTTCCAGTTGAAAGAAGGGGAGCAGTTGTAGCTCAGGAGCTTGTCCGGATACTCCTTTTTGATGGCTTCGGCGAACTGTTTGGCCTGCTCCAGATCGGGGTGGGAGGTTTCGCACCAGATGATGTCGGCAAAAGGCGCATAGGCCAGGCCCCGGGCGATGGCCGCCTCGATGCCGCCTCGAATGTGATAGAACCCTTCCATGGTCCGCTCGTTGCTGGTGATAAAGGGCTGGTCCCGCTCGTCGATGTCGCTGGTGAGCAGCTTGGCGGCATCCGCGTCGGTGCGGGCGATGAGAACGGTGGGCACGTCGCAGACATCCGCGGCCAGCCGGGCCGCCACCAGTTTGGTGATGAACTCCCGGGTGGGCACCAGGACCTTGCCGCCCATGTGGCCGCATTTTTTGGCCGAGGCGAGCTGGTCCTCGAAATGGACCCCGGCGGCGCCAGCGTCGATCATCGCCTTCATCAGCTCAAAGGCGTTGAGCGGGCCCCCGAACCCGGCCTCGGCGTCGGCCACGATCGGGGCGAACCAGTAGGGGCCGCCTTTGCGGCACTCGAGCACCTGGATCTGATCGGCCCGGCGCAGGGCATTGTTGATCTTTCGAACCACGGCGGGCACGCTGTTTGAAGGGTAGAGGCTCTGGTCCGGATACATCTCTCCGGCCAGGTTGTTGTCGGCGGCCACCTGCCAGCCGCTGAGATAGATCGCCTTCAGCCCGGCCTCCACCTGCTGAACCGCCTGGTTGCCGGTCAGGGCCCCCAGGGCCGCGATGTATTCTTCGGTCTGAAGCAGCCGCCAGAGCCGTTTGGCGCCGACCTCGGCATAAGTGAATTGGACCGGAAGGGTGCCCCGCAGGTTGAGCACTTCGGCGGGGGTGTAGGGTCGGAGAATGCCCTTCCAGCGGGGGTCGTTCTTCCATCGGTTTTCCAGTTCGTCGATTTCGGTAAAGTCGATTTCGTGGCAGGACAGTTTCTTTTCGAGGTCGATGGCGTTTTGTTCGATGGTCTCCATGGTTTAAATCCCTTTTTGCTTGAAAGTTGACACGGTACGCACGGCCCGGGCCGGTTTTGTACCGAAATTAATCCAATTCTTCGTAGGCGCGCAGGGTCAGGAACTCCGCCAGTTCGGGGTCGGCGATAATGTCGTCGAACAGCGCGGCGGCCTTTTCATAGTTGCCGGTTTTAAACCAGTCGTCTCCCACGGCCTGGCGGATCTTGTCCAGCTCTTCCTGTTTGACTTCCCGGAAAAACTCCAGGGTCACCTTTCGGCCGTCGTCCAGTTTGCCCTCGGGATGATGGACCCACTGCCAGACCTGGGTGCGGGAGATCTCGGCGGTGGCCGCATCCTCCATCAGGTGGTTGATGGGCACGCATCCGTTTCCGGAGAGCCAGGCCGCCATGTACTGGATGCCCACGTTGACGTTGGTCCGCAGCCCCGCCTCGGTGATGGTCCCTTCGGGGAGTTTGAGCAGATCGGACTGGGAGACCGATACGTCATCCCGCCGTTTGTCCACCTGATTGGCCTGAGGCATGGCCTTGTCGAACTGTTCCAGGGCGATGGGCACCAGCCCCGGATGGGCCACCCAGGTGCCGTCATGGCCGTCGCCGGCTTCCCGAATCTTGTCGTCCCGGACCTTGTTGAGGGCGGCCTCATTGGCCTTGGGGTCGCCCTTGATGGGGATCTGGGCCGCCATGCCGCCGATGGCGTGGGCCCCGCGCTTGTGGCAGGTCTGAATCGCCAGCAGGGAGTAGGAATGCATGCAGTGGCGGGTCATGGTGATCTGGGCCCGGTCCGGGAACAGGTAGTCGGAGTTGTTTCGAAACCGTTTGATGAAGCTGAAGATGTAATCCCACCGGCCGCAGTTGAGCCCGGCCATATGCTCCCGAAGCTCGTAAAGGATTTCATCCATTTCAAAGGCCGCCAGAATGGTTTCGATGAGGACCGTGGCCTTGATGGTCCCTTGGGGAATGTTCAGCAGATCCTGCGCCCGAACGAAGATGTCGTTCCAGAGGCGGGCTTCGAGATGGCTTTCCAGTTTCGGCAGATAAAAATAGGGGCCGGAGCCCTTGTCCGTCAGCTTGCGGGCGTTGTGGAAAAAAAACAGGCCGAAGTCGAAGATGCTTCCGGAGATCGGTTTGCCGTCGACATGGACATGTTTTTCTGTCAGGTGCCATCCCCGGGGCCGCACGATCAGGGTGGCCAATTGATCTCCGAGGCGGTATTCTTTGCCTTCGGGGCTCACGAAATCGATATTGCCGCCCACCGCATCCCGAAGATTGATCTGGCCCTCGATGGTGCCCTCCCAGGTGGGGGCGTGGGAATCCTCGAAGTCGGCCATGTAGGTTTTGGCGCCGGAGTTGAGGGCGTTGATGACCATCTTTCGGTCCACCGGACCGGTGATTTCCACCCGGCGGTCTTGAAGGTCTCGGGGAACCGGTGCGATTTTCCAGTCGCCGGTCCGGATTTCTCGGGTCTCTTCCAGAAAATCGGGGAGTCTGCCCTGGTCGAGCCTTTTCTGAACCTGCCGGCGGCGTTCCAGAAGCTCCACACGCCGGTCGTCGAACTCACGGGCGAGGGTGGCCACGAAATCGAGGGCTTCGGAAGTCAGAATCTCTTTGAATTCAGGGGTAAGGGTTCCGTGAACGGTGACGCCGTTGATATCGAGTGCGGGTGCCATAGCCAATCCTCCCTTCTTCAGCGACGAATCGATCCGCCAAGGTGAGCTGCGTAAGAAAAAAATATTGAAAAATTTGGAAAAAAGATAAGAATGTCGTAAAAGGATGTCAATATGGGCGCCGCTTGCGAGGGTTTGAACATGAGATCCGGAGCAGGTTCGAAAGGTGCCGGAAGGGCCGATGGGTTTTGATCATCGTTCGGGCCAAAGCCTGAATGACAGATAGACCGAAACGGTGATTCCGGCCGGCGGATGCGGTGTCGACATGCGGCGGGCAAAATAAATCCGCACCGCTTAAAAGCGGTGCAATCAGAACAGGAATGTCATGACAACAGAACCTCTGCCGGACACGGTTGTGTCCCAAGGGGCCGACCGGATTCTATCGGCCTACAACGAATATCAGGTCTCTTTCACCGAGATTACTCGGCGGGCCGCGGACCGGTTCAATCGTCGGGACTGGAAGGGAATGCATCAGGATGCCATGGAACGGCTCGATGTATACAGCCGACGGGTGAGCCGGGCCGTGGATCGCATTCAGGACCTTCTGGCAAATGTCTCCGACCGGGAACGGGTGCTGACCGAGATGAAGTCGGCCTTTGCGGTCCGGGTGGCGGACCGGGACGACTGGGAGTTGGCTGAAACCTTTTTCAACTCGGTCATTCGGCGGGTGTTTTCCACAGTGGGCGTCAACCCCGGAATGGAATTCACCGCCGCCGATTTCAAGGTGCCCTATATCGAAGACCGCACCTGCCCGGTGTGCACCCTCTATGGGGATTATGTGGACGGCGGGGCCGGGATTCGGGACATGATCGGCACAATCCTGGCCGGGTATGCAACGCGTTTTCCCTATCAGGATATCAACCGGGACGTCGATCGAATCGCCGATGCCGTTACCGCCTATCTGGCGGAAAACGACCTATCCTCCCCAGTCAAAGGGGTGGAGATGATCGATTCGGTCTTTTACCGGGACAATGCCGCCTATCTGATCGGACGCATGCGGATCGGAGAACGGATTCTGCCGCTGGTGATCGCCCTTCTGAGCGAACCCTCGGGGGTGACGGCGGATGCGGTGCTCTTGACGGAGGAGGAGGTCTCCATTCTTTTCAGCTTCACCCGCTCCTATTTCCATGTGGAAGTGGATCGTCCGGCCGAGATGGTCAATTTTCTGAAAACCATCATCCCCCTCAAACGGGTCTCCGAGATCTATACCTCGCTAGGGTTTCACAAGCACGGCAAGGCGGAGCTGTATCGGGAACTCACCCGGAATCTCGCCTATTCCAAAGACCGGTTCCAGATCGCCCGGGGCAAAAAGGGGATGGTGATGCTGGTCTTCACCCTGCCGTCCTTCGACGTCGTCTTCAAGATCATCAAGGACAGCTTCGAGTACCCCAAGACCGCCAGTCGGGAGGAGGTCATGAACCGGTACGATCTGGTGTTCCGCCATGACCGGGCGGGCCGTCTGGTGGACGCCCAGGAGTTCGAGCACATGCGCTTCGACCGGAAGCGGTTTTCGGACGCGCTTCTCGAAGAAATGCGAAAACATGCCCAACAGACGGTGGAAATTCGGGATGATCATGTGGTGATTAAGCATCTTTATACAGAACGGCGGCTGAGCCCTCTGGATCTCTATCTGAAAGAAGCCGGAGAAGAAGCGGCCCGGGATGCGGTGGTCGATTACGGCCGGGCCATCAAGGAACTGGCCGCCTCCAACATCTTTCCCGGGGATCTGTTTCTGAAAAATTTCGGCGTCACCCGCCACGGCCGGGTGGTCTTTTACGATTATGACGAACTTTGCCTGCTGACCGATTGCCGGTTTCGGAAAATCCCCAAATCGAGGGGATACACCGAAGAGATGTCTTCGGAACCCTGGTATTTCGTGGGGGAGCAGGATGTCTTTCCCGAGGAGTTTCGCACCTTTCTTCGGTTTCCCGAGGGATTGGGCGAGGTGTTCGAGAAGGTGCACGGCGATCTGTTCGATGTCAAATTCTGGCGAACCCTGCAGGAGCGGCTTCGGTCCAACGGGTTCGTGCATATCTTTCCTTACAAGCAGCGGCGGCGGTTCGAAAAACAAGGGCGCGGATGATGGGGAAAGTGAATGATTTGGCCTGGGATTTTCCATATCCTTCCCAGCGGATGCCGGTGTTTGCCGAAAACCTGGTGGCCGCTTCGCAGCCCCTGGCGGCTCAGGCCGGGCTTCGCATGCTGCTCCAGGGCGGCAATGCCGTGGATGCGGCCCTGGCCGCGGCCATCGCCTTAACGGTGGTGGAGCCCACCAGCAACGGCCTGGGCGGGGATGCCTTTGCCCTGGTCTGGGACGGGAAAGCCCTTCACGGGCTGAACGGGTCGGGGCGGTCTCCCCGGGCCTGGACGCCGGAGCGGTTCAAGGGATGGTCCGCCATGCCGGAGGAAGGCTGGAACGCGGTCACCGTGCCGGGTGCGGTGGATGCCTGGGCGCGGCTGTGGGAGCGGTTCGGAAAATTGGACTTTGCCGATCTTTTTCAGCCGGCCGTTCAATATGCGCGGGAGGGATTTCTTGTCTCCCCGATTATCGCCGCAGCCTGGACCGAGGCCCGGGACCGGTTGGGCCATTTGCCCGATTTTGCACAGGCCTTTCTTCCCGGCGGCCAAGCCCCCAAACCCGGCCGGCGTTTTGCCCAGCCGGATCAGGCGAACACCCTGGAGCGGATCGCCGACACCCGCGGAGAATCCTTTTACCGCGGAGATCTGGCCGAGGCCATCGCCCTTTGCGCTCGTCAGCAGGGCGGAGCCATGACCGTGGAGGATCTGGCCCGGCACCGCACCGACTGGGTCACCCCTATCGGCATCGACTACCGGGGGATGCGGCTGCACGAAATCCCGCCCAACGGCCAGGGATTGGCCGCGCTGCTGGCCCTGGGAATGCTTCGGCATCTGGATCTTTCTTCGCACCCGGTGGATTCTGCGGAGAGCGTCCATCTTCAGGTGGAGGCCATGAAAAGGGCTTTTGCCGTGGCTCACGCCCGGGTGGCTGATCCCGATTTCATGACGGTGGATTATTATGATTTTCTGGAGGATGATTTTCTGACGGCGGAAGCGGCGGCCATTTCACCGGACCGGGCCGCGGAGCCGGGGCCCCCGCCGCCCACCGATCACGGCACCGTCTACCTGACCGCCGCGGACCGGGACGGCATGATGGTCTCCTTTATTCAATCCAACTACGCGGGATTCGGGTCCGGGGTGGTGATTCCCGGCACCGGCATCAGCATGCAGAATCGGGGGGCCGGATTCTGTCTGGAAGAAAACCATCCCAATCAGGTGGCGGGCGGCAAGCGGCCCTACCACACCATCCTTCCGGGATTCGTCACGCAGGGGCCCGAGGCGGCGATGAGCTTCGGGGTGATGGGCGGCCACATGCAGCCCCAGGGGCATGTGCAGATGATGGTGCGGATCTTCGATTACGGTCAGAACCCCCAGGCCGCATCGGACGCGCCCCGGTGGCACCTCTGTAAAGACAACCGCCTGGCCCTGGAGCCGGGTTTCGATCCGGCCACGGCGGAAAAACTTCGCCGAAGGGGTCACCGCCTGACCACGGAGACCTCCTTCGGCGGATACGGCGGGGCCCAGCTCATCTGTCGGCTTCCGAAGGGGTATTGCGGGGCATCGGATCACCGGAAGGATGGTCAGGCGGTGGGATATTAAAAATCTTGACCCTTTCTTGCCAAGGTATTAGGCTGTTTCCATAGTCACAAGCAACATAACCCCCCGAATGTTCCAAGGGGTATCGAAACAGGAAAGGTATATTCTCAAAATGGTTGAAAACCTAACTGAAATGCAGCTTATGCAGCTGATCACCACCATCGTGACCAAGCATGGCTGTGAAATTATCGAAATGGACCTGGAAAACCAGGTATTGGATATCGACGGACCTCCGGAGGCCAGAATGAAGTGCGCCATGGAGCTTCAGGATTTTCTGGGCGGCGAAGAGAGCAGCTGAAACCGAATTCCTTTTCGGCCGGGAAATCATCCGGCCGGAACCTTGAAAAATGGCGGACACAGAAACCAAAACCGGCGCCATGCAAATCCGCAAAGCGACCATCGAAGATGTCAAATCCGTGCATCGGCTGCTGCACGCTTACAGCGGCGAGGGGGACCTGATTCCCCGGCCTTTGAGTCGGCTCTACGACCATGTGCGGGATTTCTGGGTGGCGGTCGATCCGGAATCCGGCCGGGTGGCGGGGTGCTGCGCCCTTCAGTTTTGCTGGGAAGACCTGGGGGAAATCCGCTCCCTGGCCGTGGACACCGACCTGCGGGGCCGAGGGACCGCCACCGGCCTGGTGAACACCTGCATCGAGGAGGCTCGGTCTTTCGAGATGAGCCGGCTCTTCTGCCTCACCTTCAAGCCCGGGTTTTTCGAGCGCTTCGGATTCGTCCGCATCGACCGGGCCGATCTTCCCCTCAAAATCTGGTCGGACTGCATGCTCTGCGTCCGGTTTCCGGATTGCGAGGGGATCGCCATGATGAAGACCCTCTGACGACCCCTTGCACATATCGGCCCCGGCAGGCCATGACGACGCCGGAGACCTCTTAGACTTCCTGACGAACCCCTGCACATAGCGGGCCTTGGCCACCGTGTCGGCCGCCCCGAGAATCTTTTCCCGGCCCGGCAAGAACTCGCTCATCGCTCAAACAGCTTCCCGGCCCGGGAAAAGATTCTCGGGGCGGCCTGGTCATTCAGGTCGGACCGAAACGATGCTCA
>JBKHDE010000216.1:0-7843 GCA_046541495.1 Desulfococcaceae bacterium | reverse complement strand
TCCTTTCCGATGGAGAAACGCCGAATCGGGTAGACAGATTTTCCTGGTATCGTTCGTAGAGTCGGATGGCTTTGTAAGGTTCGCCCATTCGGTGGAGTGTTTTCATCAGAATAAAATAAAGGGTCTCTTCAAAGGGTTCGGCGGTGATGGAGCGGTTGAGAATGTCGACGACGGAATGGTGGTCTCCGGTTTGAGCCAGGATGCCGGTGAATAGTTCAATGAGCCGGACGAAGCGATGGGTAGATGTCTGTCGTGTATGAATCGCCCAGAAGGCTTCCTCTCCGGGGAGGAACGGCCCCTGGTAGAGTTGCAGCAGGCGCTGCGCCAAATTCCGGGCCTGCGGGGCCGATTCAGATCCTTTCGGCAGGGATTCGGCCTCTCCGGCAATATCCTCGAATGCCCATACATCGGTCCAGCATTTCCGGTCATTCAAAGAGACATTGCCTGAACGCCGCAAAATCGCCTCCGGATCCCCCATCAGTTTTCGAAGGCGATGCAGGGCGACTCGAAAGGCATTGGTGGCGCGGTCCCCGTCGGAATCCGGCCACAAATCGTCCTGTATTTGAAAGTCGGGCACCCGGTGGCCTTTGGCGGCCAGAAGGTATTTCAATAGCGAATAAAGCCGCATACCGGCTTTTCCTTTGAAAAAAAACGGCTCCCCGTTTATGTGGAGAGAGAATCCGCCGAAGGTGCGGATTTTGAACGGCCAGGGCCAGTGTACGATATTGCGGGGCGGTTGGTCGGGAACAAGGTGGCGCTGCTGAATCAGGTGTTGAACATAATCGACTTCAATGCCTCGGGTTAAAGCTTCGGCGCATAAGACGGCTATTATTTGGGGACGCCAAAAATAGGTGGTGACGTATCCGTATTCACGGCCCAGTTGAAACGCACTTTCAAGATATTTCCCCAGACAATTCGGATCATTTTTGCTGAGGGCAAACTCGGCTTCGGCCAGTCTGCAACCGAATTCGACTTGACGGGTGTGGTACCGCCGGCAAAATTCGAATGCTTGCCTCAGATGAGCGGCGGCGGGGTTCGTCTCCCCTAATAAGTGATACGTAACTGCGCATTGTAAATAGTGGACCGACAAGGTGGAGGGACACCCCGCTTTTTCTCCGGCGTCCAGCCCTTCTTCCGCATGGGCTTTCGCCCGAACGAAATCCTTTTCCGTCAGTGCACACCAGCCCTGAACCACCTGGTAAAGGGCCTTGGCCCACCAGCCGGCTCCTGAAATGATCGGGTCCGCCTTTCGAAGAAGCCGCTCGGCGGTGTTCATGTCGTCGCTGTTGATGGCGCCGATGGCGCCATGAAGCAGGGGGTGCAGCATATGAATGCCGTATTTTTTCATCAGGGCGACGGATTCGGTCGATGTCGCCGTACACTGATCGAATCGACCCGAATGCCAGCAGTAGAATGAATTCACAGAATGGAAAAGGAGGGCGCCCACCGGCGAAATAGATTCATCCGCACTTGCTTGGAAAACGGTGATCAGTTCTTTTGTGCCGGTCAAATCCCCCTGGAACAATCGAAAAAGCGCCAAGGTAAGAAATACCCGAATGCGCACCGCATTTTCGGAGACTGTCCTGAGTACCCCCATCCCCTTTTCAATCCATTCGGTAACCAGGGGGTGATTCGGTTGGCGAAACATCAGCGATCCGAGCACCGCCGGTGTTAACCACGGCATCACCTCGGGCGGATGATTCGATCCCCATTTTTTGCGCATTTCCTCATATTTGAGAATCCAGGGATCCAAAGCCGCCAATTCGTTCAATTCCATCCAGATGGATTCCAGAATGCCGGCCACGGCCAGATAGCTTCCCACCGGATCGCCGGCCTGTTCAAACAGCGACAATGCACGGGAGAGCAGATCTCGTAACTCAGTATTGGGCGGCAGGTCTTCGCCTTTTTTCACCGCAAAAGGAAGGCGGCAGGCCGCACGCCAATAGATAAACCACGGAGAGGCTTCGGTGACCGTTTCCGGCAGACTGTTGATCAGCTTGTCCAATGCCCGAAAACGCCCCTGACCGGCAAACACGCGGGCCCGGGTCAAGGTCAGATGCGTGGCGGCCTCGATTTCCCCCGCTTCCAAATAGAGTTTCACCGCTTCCTCGGTATTTTCTTCCCGGGCAAGGATATCGGCACTCCTTCGTTTTAGATTTCCAAGTTCGGCGGGGGGCAGTGTCTGGTGGGCCCTCAACTGCAGAAAATCCCGCAAGAGGGGGTGAAACCGGTACGAAATTTCCTCCTCCACCAATCGGCTCAAAAACACATTTCTTTTATGGAGCTGCTCCAAAATTGTCTGCCCGTCCTCGCTTCGGGTGATTTGGTCGGCGGCGCCCGCGGAAATCCTTGAGAGAAATGCGAACTGAAGCATTTTTAAGCGTATGGATGGGTGTAATCGATCAAAAAGTTCGCCGCCGAAATAATCAAAAATTTCTTGGGGCGTATGCTTGCTTAAAAATTGGGGCTTGATTCCCTCGAACTCGCCGCGACGCAGAAGCAGAATCAGTCCGGCCACCCATCCGTCGGTTTTGGATTGAAGGTCGGTCATGGACTGTTTCGGAACATGGTTTCCCAGGATCTTATGGGCGATACCCCGGGTTTCATCCGGTGTCAGTCGAAGATGTTCCCACCCCAACAGATACAGTTTGCAATTGGCCCGCGGTCGGGCGAGCTCCGAAGGCGGCTCTTCTCTGCTGAGCACATACAGGCGGATTCCATTTGGTATCTGCGTGATGGCGTTGCAAATCACTTCATGCAGGGGAGATTCATCATCTACTTCGTGATAATCATCCAAAACAAGGGCGAACGGTGAAGGGAAAATCGCAAATACTTTTTCGAAAAATCTTTTGGCGTACACCGAAACATTCGGAAAATAGTCCGGTGTGAGCGTGGGCGGCAATACCGCTTCCGCGGTAAGATACGCTTTCGCCGCCAATCTCATGTAGTAAAAGAAAGAAGCGATATCCGAATCGCCCTCATCCATCGAATACCACAGGCAGGGGCAATTGCCGTTTTCCAGAAAGCTGTTCACCACTGCCGTTTTACCCGATCCGGCGGGGCCGGTTACCCATACCGCTCTGAACGATTGAATATCGGAAAGCTTTCTAAAAACCCTTTCGCGCGGAAATATTCGATACAAGTGCGGTCTGCTGAGTTTGGCCGGTAGCGATTCAAATACGTAAGGATTCGGGAGGGTCATATTCCGGTCTCATTTTTTGGCAGGGGATAAACGGGTATTTTGGAAGAGCGGCGAAACGGGGGCGACGTTCCCCAGTAGTAAGTGAAGCTAAAAAGAAGAGATTTGTCAAGCAATTTTTTCTAAATAGAATGATTCTTCTTGTATCCTATGAAATTTAAAACCGCTCAATCAATTTATTGATCAGATAGGAGCTTTCCCGCAGCGCCTGGTCGCTGAAGGCCCCGAACCATTCGGCGATTTTTTTGAATTCAGACTGAAATCGCTCCTTATCGTCGGATTCGATCATCTCCAGGTTTTCGTTCATGGAGGCGATGTAATCCTTGAGCAGGGCCCGCCGTTGGGGAGAGGCCAGGATGATTTCGCGGTAGAGCGACGGGTCCTGGGCGAAGAGCCGGCCGACCATGCCCAGTTCCAGCCGATAGATGGGGCTGGAAAATTCGAGGGTGCGGGAGAGCTGAATCTGCTTCTGGCTCAGAAATCGGCCGAAGGCGAAGGTGGCGAAATGGCGAAGGGCCTGGACGATATCCATGATTTCGTCATGTTCTTCGGCGTCGGCGGTGACGATAATGCTGCCCCAGGTGCCGAACTGGTCCAGAAGCCACCGGCAGGCGGACGAATCCCGGCCGGGAGTGGCCACGATGATCTGTTTGTCCAGAGAGGCGGTGGTGGGGCCGAACAGGGGATGCAGCCCGATCACCGGTCCCGTATGGGCCGCCAGCATGGCCTTCAACGGCTCCGCCTTGAGGCTGGTCAAGTCGGCCAGAACCGCCTCGGGGGGCAGGTGGGGGGCGAGGCGACGGGCGATGTCGGCGGTCCGATCGATGGGTACGCTGAGCACGGCTAGATCGATCCCCCGGCACAGCCGTTGGACCTCGGGCCAGTCATTTTGGTCCAGAATGCGCACCACATATCCGGCTTCGGAAAAGGTGTTGGAAAAGTATCGTCCCAAACGTCCTTCGCCGCCGACCATCAGCACCACCGCGCCGGGCCGCACGCTTTTCATGGCCATTCGGGAGGCCTGTTCGACCCGGGACCGGCGAATAATGGTGCGGTAGAGATCCTCGATGAAATCCGGGTCCAGGTCGGATGCCGCGCCCTGCTGCCGACGTTTCGAGATCAGGTCCTCTTCCCGGGCCGGGTGATACACCGGCAGGTTGTGGGCCTTTTTCAGGGCCACCACCTGGTCCACGACCTTCTGCCGCTCCGCCAGAGAAGCAACGATTTTTTCATCGACGGCGTCGATTTTTTTCCGCAGGCTGGTCAGTGTTTTTTCGATATCGGCTTTTTCTTTGGTCGTCATCCCGGTTGATCCTTTTTTATGTGCGTCGCTGAAAGAATTTCATCCGCTGTTCTGTTTGTCGGACATGGCCAGGCACTATCTCTGTTTTACCGTCCGAATTCAGGTGCAAAGATCCGGTCTGTAAATTCGATGATTCACGTATTCGGTATAATCGAAAAAAGCCCCGATGATCAATGCCGATCTTTATCTTCTTGATCCCCGTCATTTTTGGGGCGGATTCGGTTTTCATCTGAACCATTGTCGTCCCCGAAGTTTAATGCTAAGATGACATCACAATCAAAAATTGCAACGGCTTGATCTGCGGATCACACGCGCAGTCGCCAAAATCGGCGATCAAACGACGGCGGAAAAACGGAGACTTCATGGAAAAGCGGATGCGGAGCGGAAAATCGATCATGGTGTGGTGGGCAATGGTATTGCTGGTCCTCGGAATCGGGGCGGGGCAGGCCGCCGGCGGGTGAGGGAACCCCCTGCTGACCGTGATCGTCAGCCCTGAAGCAAGCGGCCTGATTCGGGTGAACGGGGATGTCCCCGCCGCCTTTCCCGCAAACTACAACCTTTCGAATGATTCGCTCGTCGAACTTGAAGCCGTTCCCCATGAGGGGTTTACGTTTGTGGAATGGACCGGAGATGTGGCCTCCGATGCCGATGCCGTGTCCATTACCCTGACCTGCGATCAGGCGATCACCGCCGTCTTTGCAGCGGAATCCGCCGAAGGCGGTGAGAACGACGATAATCCTGTAGACGATGGAGAAATCGACTCCGGCGGAGACGGAGATGACGGCGGGGGGTGCTTTATCCAATCCGCTTTCTAAATGGGGCAGCGCTATGATTATTCGTGAAGCCACTTTTCTGGATGCCAGGGAGATCGCCGAAGTCAGCGTCGACAGCTGGCGGTCCACTTATCAGGGAATCTTGTCCAGGCCCTTCCTGCACAGCCTCTGCTATGACCGGCTGGAGGAGATCTTTCGTCAGCGGCTCTTTTCCGGAAATCCGTCCGATTTTATCTATGTCGCTGAAGATGAGAAGCACCGGATCATCGGATATGCCACCGGAGGCCGGGAACGCACCGGCCTGACCCGATTTGAGGGGGAGTTGTACGAACTCTATATTCCGAAGCCGTATCAGCTTCAGGGGATCGGCCGTAAACTGGTATCGGTGGCGGCCCGGCGGTTTCTTCGGGAAAAAATCGGCAATCTCTTGATCTGGGTGCTCGTCTATAACCCGTCCTGCGCCTTCTATCAGTCCCTGGGCGGGAGCATCGTGCATCAGAAAACCACCAACTTCGGCGGCACCCGTCTTCTGGAGATCGGCTACGGCTGGTCGGATATTCGCAAACTGGCCAGGATTACCGAGACGGCCGGCCCCATGTTTCTGCTGTAGCCGACCCCGCCGATATTCATTGAATGACCCGGGTCCGGCGGTACAGTTCCCTTTTTGTCGTAATGTTTGCAATTTCCCGCATCGGCTGAGATCTTCCTGCCCGTGAAATTGAAATCACCCCGTTTTTCGAATCGGCGGGAACGCCGGCCTACATGAGAACCCTTGCTAAAATCAAAATGGTTCCTATTTTATGCGTTTATCCGTAACCGATGCATCAAACTACTATGTAAATGAGTCTGTATGACAACCATCGATTTTCCAACGACGAAGAAGAAACAAAAATCGGAGGTGGAACGCCGCCGCACCTTCGGCATCATCAGCCACCCCGATGCCGGTAAGACCACCCTGACCGAAAAGCTGCTGCTTTTCGGCGGCGCCATTCAGATGGCCGGGGCGATCAAGGCCCGCAAATCGGCCCGCCACGCCACCAGCGACTGGATGGCGGTGGAGCAGGAGCGCGGGATTTCCGTGGCCAGCTCGGTCATGAAATTCAACTATCGGGATTATGAAATCAACCTGCTGGACACTCCCGGCCATCAGGATTTCTCCGAAGACACCTACCGGGTTTTGACGGCCGCCGACAGCGCGGTGATGGTGATCGACAACGGCAAAGGGGTGGAGCCCCAGACCCGAAAGCTGATGGAGGTCTGCCGCATGCGCAACACGCCGATTCTGACCTTCATCAACAAGCTCGACCGGGACGGCATGGATCCGCTGGACATCCTCGGGGATATCGAGGAATCGCTTCAGATCGAATGCGCGCCCCTGTCCTGGCCCATCGGCATGGGCAAGCGGTTCAAGGGGACTTACAACCTCTACCGCAAGGAGCTGAACCTCTTTACCCCGGGTCAAGAGCGGGTGACCGACGAGATGATCACCATTCGGGATCTGGACGATCCTCAGCTCGATGAACTGCTGGGCACTCAGGCGGATGAGCTGCGAGAGGATGTAGCCCTGCTGGAAGGGGCGGCCAACCCCTTCGTGCTGGAGGATTACCTCAAGGGAAGCCAGACCCCGGTCTTTTTCGGCAGCGCCGTCAACAATTTCGGGGTTCGGGAGATGCTCGACGCCTTTTTGGAGATCGCCCCGCCCCCCATTCCGAGATCGGCCAAAACCCGGGTGGTCGATCCCGAGGAGCCCGCCTTTTCCGGCTTTGTTTTCAAGATTCAGGCCAATATGGACCCGGCCCACCGGGACCGGATCGCCTTTCTTCGAATCTGCTCCGGCCGGTTCCAGCGGGGCATGAAGGTGCGCCATCACCGCATCGGAAAAGAGGTGCTTCTCTCCAATGCGATCATCTTCATGGCCCAGGACCGGGCCAATATCGAGGAGGCCTGGGCCGGCGACATTATCGGCCTTCACAACCACGGCACCATCAAGATCGGGGACACCTTCACCGAAAAGGAACCGCTCAAGTTCACCGGGATTCCCAGTTTTGCGCCGGAGCACTTCAAGCGGGTGGTGCTCAAATCACCGCTCAAGGCCAAACAGCTTCAAAAGGGGCTGACCCAGTTGGCGGAGGAGGGCGCGATTCAGGTGTTTCGTCCCATTCAGGGCAATGACTTCATTCTCGGCGCGGTCGGGGTGCTCCAGTTCGATGTGACCATGGCCCGGCTCAAGGCGGAATACAGTGTGGATGCCGTCTACGAACCGGTCAATTATTCGGTGGCCCGGTGGGTGGGCTGCGATAATCCAAAGCGTCTGCGGGAGTTCGAAAAGGCCAATCAGTCCAACCTGGCCCTGGATGCGGAAGGCAACCTCAGTTATCTGGCGGTCAACGAGTGGCGGCTCGGATTCGTCATGGAGGAGTGGCCGGAGATTTCATTTTTGAAGACCCGGGAGCATGAATAGTCGAGGGGGGATGAACTCCCGTGGAGCCTTGCTGAGGCCCTCCTGGAAGGCGAACCGGCGTTGCCGGGGAAAGCATATCCCGGGATCGGAACCGGGACGGGGTGATC
>JBKHDE010000215.1:0-7852 GCA_046541495.1 Desulfococcaceae bacterium | reverse complement strand
TCGGCCGGGGCCTCCATCGGTTCATTCGGCTCCACCGGACTTGCCGTTTGGGGGTCGGCCGCCTCCTCCGTGGGCGTCTCTTGGCCGAGCAGGTGGGCATACCGGCTTTCCTTCTGCCCCGGCCGTCGGGGAAGCTGGGTCACAAACGGGCCGCCCTCTATATCGATCAATTTTTGAACCGCCGCCTCCACCGCCGAGATCGTCGGGAACTCGGCCATTCGAGCGGACCGGGTCCGGAGTTCCCCCAGGGTCTGGGGACCCCGCAGCAGCAGAAGAGACAACAGGGCCTTTTCCCGGGGGTTGAAATTGAACACCTGCTCCAGGTTGTGCTTGTATTTCAGGGAGCGGCTGCCGTGGGACTTGACCTGAAACGCCAACCGCTGATTCCGCAGCGGAATCAGGGCCTCTTCCACCGTGGCTTCATTCAGCTCCATGACCGGCTCCCGGTTGGTTTTCTGGTTGCAGGCATTCACCAGGGCGTTGAGGGTCAGCGGATAATAATCGGGGGTGGTCATCTCTTTTTCGATCAGGGCCCCGAGAATCCGGGCTTCAATGGGGTTGAGTTTGATATCCATGGGTGTTCTCCGTAATGGTGACGTCGGTTGAAGGCATCCATACCGGCCATTCAGGGCCGGGTCATCCGGTGACTGAACCGAACCGGGCGATCAGCCGATCGATACCGGCGGCAAATATATTCGGCGACGGCAACAGGCTGACTACCACGAATCCCTCCCGGTGAAAATCATAAAAATAGCCCGGATGAATCAGGGTGTTATCCAGATCCAGAAGCCGCAGCACGCGATCTTCGTCGGTGACCGCATCGGCGATGTCGATGACCGCATACCAGCCCCCTTCCCGGCGCAGCACCCGGCAGTTCAGGGCCGAATCGGTCTCGGTTTTCAGGTACCGATGGTTTTCGGACAGTCGCGACTGAACTTGGGATTGAATCTTGCCGCGAAGACGGAACAAGACCGGCGCCGCCAGTTGAATCGGGGTGCCGACGGAAAGATAAAAATCGAGAAGGGTCTCCAGTCGAGACCGGGCCGCCCGCACCCGGTTGGATTCTCCGGAGACGGCGATCCAGCCCAGTTTCATCTGGGGCAATGCCACCAGTTTGGAAAACCCGTTCAGCACGAATGTCAACGCCTCCGTGCGGTTCAGGGCCGTCTCCACCCGATCCGGGGGCGCTTCTTCTGCGACAAAATCGGAAAAGACTTCGTCCACGATCAGGGCCAGATGGCTTCGGCTGCACACCCGGTCCAAAGCCGCCAGGGTTTTCCGCCGAAGGTAGGAGCCGGTCGGGTTGTTGGGACTGACGACCACAACGGCCCGGGTTCGCGGCGTGATCAGCGCCTCCAGCACATCCAGATCGATATCCCACCCCTGTTCATCGTCATACCGCAGCGGATAGGAAAAGGGCCGCAGCCCCTCGAACCGGGCCAGATGGGTGAGAAGCGGATATCCCGGCCGGGGGATCAGGATTTCATCTTCGGGATTGCCCAGAAGCTTGAACAGGACCGAGTAGGCCTCGCTGGTGCTCGCGGTCAAAAACAACCGGTCGAGAGACGGTTCGCAGCCGATGTCCCGATAATAAGCCGCCACCGCCTGCCGCGCCGTTTCCAAACCTTGGGGATCGGGGGTGTACACCATCCCATCGGGATGGGCCAATGCATTCAGGATAATGTCGGCATCATACTCGAATCCGGCCCGGGTGGGATTGGATGCGGTCAGATCCAGAACGGCCGTCCCGGCAGCGGTTTTTTCCTGAAGCAGGCGGCTCAGGGGGTTGGGCGCTTCCCCCCAGTCGAAACGGTCTGAAAACACGGCCGTCTACCCGGCCCGGCGCTTGGGGCGCCGGGGTCCGGCCATCACCCCCTTCTGTTTCAATTTGCCGCTCACCTGTTTTTCCACGAAGATCTTTTTTCCGGAAAACGGATCCTTTTCCGTATGATACATCAGAGTGGCAAAGGTGGACGGCGTGGGGGTGAAGATCTGGACCTGTTCGGGAAGCATCCCCAGCTTTTGAAGGGCATAGGCGCGAAGCTGCGCCATATCCGCTTGGGTGCAGCCGGGATGGGCCGCCATCAGGTAATAGGTCAAAAAGGATTTTCGAGGGGCCTTTCGGTTGCAGGAGGCAAACAGCCGAAGAAAGGCTTCCAGCCGCTCCCGGCCGGGCTTTCCCATCAGATCGAGCACCGGATCGGAGATATGCTCCGGGGCGATCTTGAGCTGTCCGGAGACATGGTGGCGCAGGATTTCCTGCAAATAGGCTTCACCGGCCTTCTGGTCCGCCAGAATCAGGTCATACCGAATGCCCGACCCGATGAAGACTTTGCGCACCCCGTCCAGGTTCCGCAGGGCTCGCAAGAGAGCGATCTGTTGGCCGTGATGCACCGGCAGCCGCTTGCAGGTCTCGGGAAACAAACAGCCTTTTTCGGGGCAGGCGCCCTTTTTCGCCTTACGGTCGCAGTCGGCCCCGTACATGTTGGCGGTGGGGCCGCCCACATCCGGAATGACCCCCTTGAACTCGGGATGGGCCGCGAACCCGGCCGCCTCCCGCAGAATGGAATCCCGGCTTCGGGACACCACCCGCCGCCCCTGGTGGACCGAAATGGCGCAGAAACGGCACTCCCCGTAACAGCCCCGGTGGGTGGCCAGGGAAAATCGAATCGTATCCAGGGCCGCGACCCGGCCGGACTTTTTGTAAAAGGGATGCACATCCCGGACATAGGGGAGTTCATGGACCCGGTCGAGGGTTTCAGGCGACGGCGGAAACGCCGGCGGGTTCTGGACCAGGTACCGGGTGTCCTGCTTCTGAATCAGCCGTGCGGCGGTGATCGGGTCGGCGTGGTCGTAAAAGGTCCGGAACATGCGGATGAAGGCGTCTTTGTCCGAAACCACCGCATCGTGGGGCGGAAGTTCGATGTCCGGAACCGGAAATTCGGTGCTCGGTTCCGGAATCTCCCGGCGAATATAGCAGATGCCGCGAATCGATTCGATGGGCCTCTGTTCCTTCAACCTTCGCGCGAGTTCCACAAGGGTCGCCTCGCCCATGCCGTAGACCAGAATGTCGGCCTTGGCGTCGAACAGGATCGACCGGCGCACCGCATCGGCCCAGGCGTCATAGTGGGAAATCCGCCGCAGGCTCGCCTCGATCCCGCCCAAAATGATGGGCCGGGTTCCTTTGAAGTACCGGCGAATGAGATTGGTGTAGTGGATCACCGCCCGGTCCGGACGCCGGGTGTTTTGCCCCCCCGGGGTCATGTCGTCGCTTTTTCGCCGTTTTCCCGAGGCGGTGAAATTGGCCACCATGGAATCGACGCATCCGCCGGTGACGCCCCAGAACAGCGCCGGTTCCCCGAGCCGGGTGATGTCCGTATCGCTTGCGGTATCCGGCTGGGCGATGATCCCCACCCGAAAGCCCGCGTCCAGCAGCACCCGGCCGATGACGGCGACCCCGATGTGGGGGGCGTCGATATAGGTGTCCCCGGTCACCAGAATGGCGTCCAGCCCCGACCACCCGAGGCGGCGCACCTCCGCTTCGGTGGTGGGGAGAAAGGTCGGGCCAGGGATATTCGTTCGATGGTCAGATGTCATGGAAATAACAGTAACGCATCTTTGGCCGAAAGAAAGGGTGGCTTTGATCCTTATTTCGGCCATGCCGGAGCGACGGGCAGACCCCCCAGGATATTCTCCGGGCCCGGCAAGAACTCGCCTTCACTCAAACAGCTTCCCGGCCCCGGAGAATACCCTGGGGGGCCTGCCCTGGACGGCCTGAACGGTGATCACGGCCGAAAGGGCGCGATGCGTTTCCCGGGAATCGGATTACTGCCCCGCTTTCAGCTTTTCCCAGTATTTCTGGTAGACCAGAATGGCCTCGCCGACATCCACCTGGAACTCGCCCTTCTGCACCGTTTCGGCGTCCGGGTAGACGATCGGGTTGTTCCGCACCTCCGGTGCCATCAACTTCAAGGCCGCGGTATTGGGGGTGGCGTAGCCGATCTCTTCGCTGATCGTTTTGGCCACCTCGGGCCGGAGCAGGTAATCGATGAAGGCGTGGGCGTTCTCCACATTCCGGGCGTTCTTGGGGATGACCATGCTGTCCATCCAGAGCATGGCGCCTTCTTTGGGGTAGATGTATCCGATCTTCGGGTTTTCCCGGGAGGCCATGTAGATCTCGCCGTTCCAGATCATCCCGATGGTCACCTCCTGGTTAAGGAAGGGGAGCTTGGGCGAATCCGATGCGAACAGCCGAACATTGGGCAGCAGGGTGCGCAGCTTTTCATAGGCCGCCTCGATATGGGCCGGATCGGTGTCGTTGCCCGAGTAGCCGAGCACCTTGAGCCCCATGCCGAAGACCTCCCGCAGGTCATTGGTGAGCAGCACCCGCCCCTTGTAGGCCGGATTCCAGAGATCGTTCCAGCTCGTCACCCGGTCCTGGTCGACATAGGCGCTGTTGTAGCCGATGGCGGTGGAGCCCCAGAGATAGGGCACCGAATAGACATTGCCCGGATCGTAGGGCTTGTCCATCAGGCCGGGGTCGAGATGTTCTAAGTTGGGGATCCGGGATTTATCGATGGGCTGAAGCAGCCCTTCTTTGCCCATTCGGTCCACGAAATAGGTGGAGGGAAAGACCAGGTCATATCCACCGCCCTTCAGCAGCTTGACCTTGGCGAACATCGCCTCGTTGCTGTCGTAGGTGGTGTAGACCACCTTGATGCCGGTCTCCTTTTGAAACTCGGACAGCACCGAATCGGGCATGTACTCGGACCAGTTATAGACGTAAACCTCGCCCTTTTCGGCTGAGACCGGCCCCGGTACGGCCAGCCAGAAGACACTGAACATCAGGATGACCGAAAGAAATCTACTACAGATGGATACAGAAAAAAATTTCATCGTTTTCTCTCCTTTACCAAAAGCTGTGACAGGGTGACCATGATCAGGGTGAATCCAAACAGCACGGTGCTGAGGGCGTTGACCTCGGGTTTGACGCCCAGGCGCACCATGGAATAAATTTTAAGCGGCAGAATCTCAAACGACGGGCCGGTGACAAAAAAACTGACGATGACGTCGTCCAGAGACAGGGTGAAACTGAGCAGCCATCCGGAGACCACCGCCGGCATCAGCAGCGGCAGCAGGACATACCGAAAGGTCTGGAACTCCCCCGCCCCCAGGTCCCGGGCCGCCTCGATGACTCTGGGGTCGAACCCGCTGATTCGGGCGTAAACGGTGACCACCACAAAGGGCAGGCAGAAGGTGATGTGGGAGAGCAGCAGGGTTCGAAACCCGATCGGCAGGCCCACCAGCATGAAAAAGATCAAAAGAGAGATCCCCATCACGATGTCGGGGCTCATCATCACCACATAGACCAGGGAATAGAGCACCTTTCGACCGATGAACCGGTACCGGTAAAAGGCCACGGCCGCCAGGGTGCCGATGGCGGTGGCCGTTATACTGGAGATCCCGGCCACGATCAGGGAGTTGACCGCGGCATCCAGGAGCAGGGCATTGTCCCACAGGCTGCGGTACCAGTGAAGGGTCCATCCGGTCCAGTTGGTGGAATACTTGGATTTATTGAAAGAATAGACGATCAGAACCAGCAGCGGAAGATAGAGAAACCCAAAGATGAATCCCAGGTAAACCCGGGTGAAGAACCGATGCCTGGCCACGGGCGTCTACTCCATCACCGAGGCGTTGAACCGCTTGAGGCTGCGGTAATAGGCATACAGCATCACCCCCATGACCACCGTCAGGATGACGCTGGCCGCCGACCCGAAGGGCCAGTTGCGGGCGGTGAGAAACTGGTCCCGAATAAAGTTGCCCAGAAGCATCGACTTGGCCCCGCCCAGAAGGTCCGGAATGTAGAACAGCCCCAGGGCCGGCAGAAAGACCAGGATGCACCCGGCGATGATCCCGGGCAGGGTCAGGGGCAGAATCACCTGTGTGAAAACATGGAGCCGGCCGGCCCCCAGATCGTAGGCCGCCTCCACCAGCAGCGGGTCCAGTTTTTCGATGGCCGCGTACAGGGGCAGAATCATGAAGGGCAGCAGGGTGTAGACCAGACCGCAGAAGACCGCCCCCTCGGTGTAGAGGATCTGCAGGGGCTGATGAATCACCCCGGCCGCCAGCAGCAGGGTATTCAGAATCCCGTTGCCCTTGAGAAGGATCACCAGGGCGTAGGTGCGAATCAGAGAGCTGGTCCAGAAGGGAATGATCACCAGCACCAGCAGATACCGGCGCATCCTCAGGGGAATGCGGCAGAGCAGGTAGGCGAAGGGATAGGACATGACCAGGCAGACCAGGGTGGCGACCAGGGCGTTTTTGAAGGATTTGATGAAGATCTGAAAAAAGACCGGATCGAACAGGTTGACATAGCTTTCCAGGGTAAACGCATTTTCCACAAACCGGACCGGGTCCCGCTTCAGAAAACTGGTGATCACCACCAGGAGATTGGGGAAAAAGACGAAGACGGTGATCCAGAAAAAGACCACCCCGATCACCAGACGGCGGAAGAGGCTTCGGTCACGCATCGGGCAGCACCACCTCCCACCGGTCGATCCAGCGAAGCCACACCTTCTGGCCCCGTTCGTAGAAAATATAGGCCGCGTTCTCGTTGAAAAACTCGGTCACGTAGACCGGTTTTCCGTCGGTCAGCCGAATGATGACGTCCACGGTGGAGCCCTTGTAGATCAGCTCCTCCACCGCCCCCGCCAGAGAGGGCTTTCCATCCGCCGGTTCGGTTTTGTGGATCTGAAGGTCCTCGGGCCGGAGCAGCACCTTGACCGGGTCGCCGGATCGAAAGCCCCGCTTGTTGACCAGGCGAAAATCCGTCTCATGAATGCGCGCGGTCAGCCAGTCCGCTCCCGCCGCTTCCACAGTTCCGTCAAAGGTGTTGATTTCCCCCACGAACCGGGCCACAAAGAGATTGGCCGGCTCTTCGTAGATCTGCTTGGGGCTGCCCGCCTGCGCCACCCGGCCCTGGTTCATCACGATGATCCGGTCGGACATGGTGATCGCCTCCTCCTGGTCATGGGTGACGAAGATGAAGGTGATCCCGAGCTTTCGATGGAGCCGCTTCAGCTCCAGCTGCATCTCCTTGCGCAACCGGTAGTCGAGGGCGCTCAGCGGCTCGTCCAGCAGAAGCACCAGGGGCTCGTTCACCACCGCCCGGGCAAAGGCCACCCGCTGCTGCTGCCCCCCGGAGAGCTGGGTGACCCGGCGGGACTCCATCCCGCCCAGCTGGACCATCTCCAGCACCGCCCGCACCCGGTCGGCCACGGCGTCCCGCTTGAGGCCCTTGAGCTTCAAACCGAAGGCCACATTGTCAAAGACGTTCATGTGGGGAAACAGGGCGTAGCTCTGAAAGACGGTGTTGACGTCCCGCCGGTTGGGGGGCAAGGCATTGACCCGCACATCGTCGATCCGGATGTCGCCCCGGTCCGGGGCCTCGAACCCGGCGATCAGCCGCAGAATGGTGGTCTTGCCGCATCCCGACGGCCCCAGCAGGGTCAGAAACTCCCCGGCAAAGACCTCCAGGCTCAGATCATCGATCGCCGCCAGACCCTCGTACGCCTTTGTGACATGTTGAAGCTGAACCACCGCCCGCGACATCCGTTCGACACTCCCCCTTCCCGGAACTCATATCAAAATCCGCTTTTATAATGGATCGGGGGCGGGGTTCGCAAGAAGAAAAGAGAGTACAGCTTTAGGAGAAATTTTTGAGATAGCCTTTTTCTCTGAGAATTTCAGAATAATCCTCTCGGGAGAGAGGACATCCAGGCAATAGCCCTGGCTATTCCACACCAGGATAGAGACACGAAGGATTGACGAGGAATGATCACGATAGAGTTTA
>JBKHDE010000214.1:0-7855 GCA_046541495.1 Desulfococcaceae bacterium | reverse complement strand
CCAAAATGGATATTGAGGATTATAGGATTTCCGGTCCGGGCCGAATTCCTGAAGAAGTCGGGTCAACTTTCGGTCGACTTCTTGGTACGGGATGAACCGATCCTCGTTCCGAAGCACACGCCCTAAAGCATACAGGGCCAGAAGCGGTTTATGAGGCGCTCTTTCGCCGCCGCGTTTCCAGAGGGTGAGATTACTGAATTTTTGTTTCAGAATTGCAGGGTTCATGAGGTCGTCAACTAATGGTTTCCCCCAGGGGGATTTTCTATTCCTTATAAAGCAATTTGCTTCTTAACGAAATAGATTTATATCGTTTTTCGGTGATAGAAAGCTTGATTTTTATCGCATTAAAGCGTAGACAGCCGTTTGTTTTCAATTTTTAAAAGGTTGCAATTACCCTGGGATACCGGAATGAAATATCCTATTTCTATCTGATCAAATCTCATATTAGAAATTAAAATCAGGGAATAAAACTCATTTTTACCGATGGAGTGACGATGGCCATGAGTTGGTTTTATGTTTTGATAATTTTAGCAATTTTAGTTTTTCTGATTTATTCTTCAACAAAATTCAAGGGGAAAGAGGATATTACCCGTAATTATGAGGCTTGTCCCTCATTGGTTACACCCGCCGAACGCTCCTTTTTAGGTATTTTGGACAAAGTCGTTCAGGAGCAGTATCGGGTATTCGCCAAAGTACGTCTATCCGATATTTTAAAGGTCAAGAAAGGCCTGTCCAATAGCGCAAGGCAAACGGCTTTGAACAAAATAACCAGTAAACATATTGACTTTCTCATTTGTAATGCAAGTGATTTAAGGATTATTTGTGCGATCGAACTCGATGACAAGAGCCATTCTCGTTCTGATAGAATAAAAAGAGATGATTTTGTGGACCGCATTTTCTCTTCTGCTGGTGTGCCATTGATACGTTATCCAGCAAAGCCAACATACCTTTTGGGAGAAATTGATGAAAAATTGGCGAAGGTTTTGCAAATAACTGAAGGATCTCTTTCTCCCATACCATCCAGGGAAATAGCAAAAGCCGAGACTTCAGAGGATAAGAAGGTGTTGTGCCCACAATGTGGCGGAGAAATGGAAAAGAGAAAGGCTAAAAGAGGCAAATTTGCAGGGCAATATTTTTGGGGTTGTTCCAACTATCCAGTGTGTAAAGGGGTTGTCAAGATAGTGAAAAACTAAAAATGACGAATTGAGCCGCCCCCTGGGTATTCAGAACAGTTTTTTTTCATTTCCAGCCCGCCGGATCAATCGATCCAAAATCTTTGGCGGCATCCATGGATTCGGTGATATCGTCATCATTCCAGGCTCTAAAAAGATCCATAAAAGCTTTTTGATTTCGCTGTAACGATCCCCTGTTGGGGCAGAAGGGCTTCTTCCAGTATTTTTTTGACGGTTTGGTTTACACTCAACCCTTCCTGTTATGAGCTTTTCCTGATCTACGCATCTACTTGTCTTCAAAATTTATGAATGGTGATGAATTTCATCAAGACCTTGTTTGAACAAACAATGGGTTTTATCTGGGGTTATGTCGCTTCCTTCCGTGTGATTCGGGATTCGGAATCAAAGCTCTCTCTATTCCACCCCTTTCTGAAAATGCGGCAGCCGGCTTTCCAGCCCCGTCACTGAATCCACATCGCCTTTCCGGATATTATTCCCTCCGGCTTCTGTCCGGCAGCAATTTGAATCGACGTTCGCCTTCACCATCCGCAGGAGAAACGATTTCAGTGTCGGCATCCTCTCAGTTGCTGGTCTGCCACCGAATGATTTCCCTTTCAAACGCCGCCGCGGGCATGGGTTTGTTGAAAAAATAGCCTTGGAGCAGGTTGCAGCCGAGCTGTTTCAGAAGGTCTTTCTGCTCCGCGGTTTCGATGCCTTCGGCCAGGATCTTTTTTTGAAGGGCCTTGGACATGGCGATGATGGTCTTGATGATTTCACGGGTTTCGTGACAAGCCACGGCATCTTCCACAAAAGAACGGTCGATTTTCAAGGTGTTGAAAGGCAGTTTTCGCAGATAGCTGAGGGAGGAATACCCGGTGCCGAAATCGTCGATGGAAAACTCCACCCCCCGCGCCTGAAGAATCTTGATCTTCTCCATCACCGATTCGGGATCTTTCATGATGGTGCTTTCGGTGATCTCCAGTTTCAACAGCGCCGGCGGGAGACCGGACCGGTGCAGCGCATCCTCCACCGTATGGACGAACAGGTCGTCCTGAAGCTGCAGGGCGGACACATTCACCGATACAAACAGGTCGGTTCCGTACCGCTGGTTCCAGGTTTTCACTTCCATGCAGGACCGGTACAGGACCCACCGCCCGATAGACAGGATTTCCCCCATATCTTCGAGGACCGATATAAACACCCCGGGCGGGGTAATGCCTTTGGAGGGATGCATCCACCGGATCAGCGATTCCATTCCCCGGGTGATTTCCTGCTGATCCGTAATCGGCTGGTAAAACATGACGAATTGATCATTCTGCATAGCGGTCCGCAGCTCCTTTTCCAGGGTGATCCGATCCAGGGCCCGCCGGTTCATTCGCCGGGTAAAAAACCGATAGCCCTTTCTCTGTTTTTTGGCCTCGTACATGGCCACATCGGCGTTTTTGATCAGGTCTTCCACGCAGTTTCCGTCATCCGGAAATACGCTGATGCCGATACTGGCCGCGACATAGAGATCATGCTGTTGAATGCGAAAGGGGTTGGAAACCGCCGCATTCATTTTTTCAGCCACCCGGGCGATATTGTAATCTTTTTCCAGCCCCTGTAAAATGACGGTGAATTCATCCCCGCCGGTCCGGTAAAGCTTATCGCTTTTTCTCAGAGAACCCCGCAGCCGGTCGCTGATCAACTTGAGCAGGGCATCCCCGGCGTCATGGCCGAGGGATTCATTGACGTTTTTAAAATTGTCCAGATCCAGAAACAGCACCGCTCCTTTGGTATCCCCGAGGCAGCGGTCTTCCCGCTTCAGGATTTCCTCGAGATCGGTGTAAAAGGATTTGCGATTGGGGAGTCCGGTCAGTACATCGAAGTAGGCCAGATAGGTTCTCTCGAAACTCGTGGTGCTTCAGTTCGGATCGGGTATACCCTGAGAGGCGCCGCATGCGGGCGTTGGCATCGATGATTCGGCCGTTGAGGTCGGTCAGAATGATCCCGTCGGGACTCGAATCGAAAATCGACCGGCATTTCCCTTCACTGTGGGTGGCCTGTGCGATGGTATTGAGCAGGCCGCGGTTCAGCAGCCGAACCCCGACGGTGGTGACCGCCAGAATCGTGACGGCGGTTAAGACGCCGCTGAGCCGGGTATATCCGCTCAGTTCATGGACGATCAGGCCCTGAATTTCCCCCAGCCCCACGGCGAACACCCCGCCGATGGAGAGCAGAGCGAATACGGCGAACCAGAACCGGTTCAGGAGCAGACTGGAAATGATGATGACGGCCGGGTAGACCAGAATGGCTTCGTCGCGAAAACCCTCACCGATTAAAAGGCAGGTGCTTCCCGCCAGATAAAAGAGCAGACAGGAGGAGATCCCCACCGCCCGGGTTCGGCCGCGGTGATCCATTTTCAAGAGTCCGGTGGTCAGAACGGCGCCGATAAAGCAGACGGTCATGACCCGGTACCCGCCGGCGGTCAAAGCGAGCAGGAAAACCGCAAAGAAAGCCCACCATGCGGAAGTCAGGATGATGCGAAGATTGCGGGCGGTCAATTCCTGAAGAAACCGCTGGTCGGCCGATTTGAAACCGGCATCGCCCATTTGTTTTGTCTGTCTTGACGGCTGTTCTGTTTTGCTGGTAAATTTCATACACGGAATCCAATAGAAAGCTTCATTGTCTGGTTTATAAATAAAGGGGTATGGCATAGGTTATATGCATCCCCTATGCCATGACCGGTTTCACAGAGACAAATCCGATGAAGAGATCCGGAATCCCGGATTTCAGGCTTTCTTCACGCATCCCGACGAGCGGTATGCACCTCTTTTTTTCCATTACAGGAATTGAAATTCTTGCCGAAGCAGAAATCCGGGTTTTCGGGATTGCGGTTTTCAGGAAAGCGATCTCGGGCGGGGATGCGTTTTTTGGGATGGCCACATTCACCGAATGGCGGCAGGTGTAATCATCATGGTCGCGAAGTGTGCTCAGCACCATGAACAGGGGGTCGTCGGCCATGATCACATCCACCATGTTCTGGGTGATTCGGATGGGTCAGGGTTGGGAGCGGCGGTGCAGGTGAAGAGGGGCGTCTTCCGATTCTGAGTGATCCGCCGGGTCGGCGTATTTCTCTGATATCTCGAGGAATCGGTCTTCCAGTGCGACGAAGGCGTCCACCACCTCGGGGTCGAAATGGGTGTCGCGGCCCGACAGGATAATGGCCCGGGTTTTCCGGTGAGAAAAAGCGGGTTTGTAGACCCGCTTGGTGCGCAGCGCGTCATAGATATCGGCCAGGGCCATCAGACGGCCGGCCAGCGGAATCTCCTTTCCGGCCAGGCCCTCGGGATATCCCTCTCCGGACCACTGTTCGTGGTGAGAATAGACGACATCCCGGGCATACCGGAAGTAAGGGGATACCATCGAATCGCCCAACCGTTCCTCGGCCCGCAGCAGGGCGTCCCGTCCGTACTCGGTGTGCCGTTTCATGAGTTCGAATTCCTCAACCGTCAGTTTTTCGGGTTTGAGCAGAATCCGGTCCGGTATGCCGACTTTACCGATGTCATGCAGGGGGGCGCTTTTGTAGAGGAAGGCGATTTTTTCCTTGTCTGAAAATTCGGTGTAGTTGCAGGAGGTTCGGCTCAGGTATTCCGCCAGGAGACGAACGTATTCCTGGGTGCGGACGAGGTGGTTGCCGGTTTCGTTGTCCCGGGTTTCGGCCAGGGAGGCGAGGCTGTGGAGGGTCAGCTCCTGGGCCTTGAGCAGCATTTCTCCGGTCTCCCGGCTGTTCAGTTCTTCCCGGATGAACTTGACCAGGGTCAGCATGGAAAAATTGCTGATCATGGCGATGATCGGAAACTGGGGCGAGATAAACAGCCCGGTCCGGGACAGCAGGATCTGGCACCCGTACCAGATACCGATCCCGAAAAGGCCGATCACCAGAAAACCGGCCAGAGCCCTTCGCCAGAGCAGCAGCACCGTCGACAAGATGCCGACCGCCAGGACCAGTGCCGATTCGGTCCAGATCCCCCACCAGAGGCGGGCCACAAAATCGTTTCCCAGAATGTTCTGGGCCACGGTGGCATGGAGCTCGATGCCCGGCACCAGCGGGTGCAGCGGAGTCGGATGGGCATCGGAGAGGGCCGGTGCGGAGGAGCCGACAAAGGCGATTCGGCCCGCCAGGGAATCGGTTTGAATTCGCCCCTTCAGAACATCGGATGCGGAAATGGTCTCGAAGAAACCGGGGCGGGCGTAATACCGAATCATCAGGTGGCCTTCCTTGTCGAGCGGAATCCGCACGGGTCGGCCGCGGACCGTCATCTTCAGGTATTCGGGGGTGCGACGGGTGACCTCCAGCACGATGTTTTTCGCATTGTAGGCCTCGACAACGGTCGCCAGAGCCAGTCCGGGATAGAAGCGGTTCCGGAACCGGGTGATCATGCCGATTTTTCGAAGCACCCCGTCTTCATCCGGGGAGGCGTTGATGAAGCCGGAGGCGGCCGCCGCATTGCAGAACCGATCGAGGTTGGGGGTCACATCCCGGGCCAGGGGGAGGTCCAGATTTTGGGGATCGACCTTTTTGGAGGATGCCACCAGAAGCTTCAGGGGGTGGAGATCACACCCGGCGGTGTAGGGAATGGACTTGGGCGAATAAAAAAAGGGGTATCCCAGAACGAACGGGCCGCTGCTCAGGACATCCGCGAAAAGAATGTCGTTGTTCCGGTAGTTGTCCGGTACCCCCAGGATGTGAACCGCAGCCCCGATCTCCCGGGAGAGGTCTTTTTGAAGCACATGAACGGAGGTGCGGTCCGGCTCCGCGAAAACGATATCCAGACCCACCGCGCTCGCCCCCATGTCCTGGATTTTCATCACGAGCCGGCCGACGGTGTACCGGGGCCATGGCCACTGTCCGATCTCGGCCAGACTCTCCTCGTCGATATCGATGATCACCGGCTTGCCGGGGCCCGGGAGCGTCGGCAGCCGGTGGTGCATGACGTCGTAGATTTTGTGATTGATCAGCCGAAACAGGGGCGGCGGGATGAGGCAGAGCCCTGCCCAGAAGAGGGTGGATATCAGACTGGCGGCCACCAGCACCCGATAGGTCCGAATGAGACGGTTGAAAACCGTTTGGGGACCCGGCAGGCGGCAGGTATCCGTCGATTCGCCGGCGCCTTCATTTTTTTTATCGGACGGTGACTTCCACACGCCGGTTTCTGGGTTCCGCAACATCATCCTCGGTGGGGATCAAGGGGTTGCCCTCCCCGTGGGAGGTGGTCGAGATGTGATCGGTCGGTACCCCCGATGCTTTCAGAATCCCTTCCACCGCCGCGGCCCGTTCCAGGGAAAGCGCCCAATTGAGTTCCTCGGATCCCGCCCGGTCCGAATGGCCCACCACGCTGATGTCTCTGGAATCCCGGTTTTCGACGGCGGTGAGGATTTCGGGTATCTGTGCCCGGCTCTTCGGGGTCAATTCGGCGGTCCCGGAATGGAAAAACAGGATGAAATTCTCGGGCGGGGTCGGCGCCGCCGTTATGGCTTTTCCAAACCATTCTTGAATCTTCTCCTCTGAAACCGGGGCCGGGGCGGAGGGGACTTCTTCCTTTCCGGCGACGGCCACGCCGTGCCCGGCCCGGTCGATGGTTCGGGAGCCCCGGTCATTGCGGACGGTGATGGCCCCGATCTGTCCTTCGGTATCGGGCATCAACACGAACATGTTCTGAGGGGCGCAGGCGGTCAGAAACCATGCCAGGACTATCCATAAAGCCGGTTTGACCGGTATTGGAATGCGATCGTGAAAGATTTTCATCGGGATCCCTCCACTTTCGCAAAAAACCGGGTGCCGCGAATGCCGACGGTGCCGACCGGGGTGTCGATTCTCGCCGATTCGGGGGAGAGTTTGCCGATCATCCCCGAAAGAAAGGAAAAGGTGCCTTTGGCCATTTCGGCGATCAAAGAAAACCGCCCTTCCCGGGGTTCGAAAATGAATTCGTTCAGGACCAGCTCACTGTCCGGCCCCATGGAAATCAGGGTGTTGTCCCGAAGAATGATCCCCATGGCGCCTTGGGGGCCGGTCTGAAGCAGATCCCCTGAAAACAACCGGGTTCCCGGTTCTGCCGCTAATTTTTCGTCTCCCCGAAAAATCCACCCGGAGGATTCAATGGTTTTGATACTGCCCGCGGGCGCCTCCGTTTCGGCGGAACACGGAATCCCGAAAAATACAAGCACCAGCCCTATCCAAAGCACTTCGATGACCGCGAGGTTTGATTTCAAAGGAACTCCTTTCCGGTGGATGGTCGCCGCTTTTCGGATACAGGTCCGGGGGTCGGCGGGATTCTGTAATGTAGGATGTACATTCTGACTGATAATGACAGGAGAAATCTTTTATTGGGCATTTGATTTATATCATCTGCTGTGTTTTTGCAACCCGGAAATGAAAAATCTCCGGAGGGTTTCCTGAAAGGAAGCGGCCCGCCACTTCCGGTGAAATGGGAATGCCAGTCGGCTTATTTTTTGACTCATCGAAACCACCTGGGACAGCGATTCGCCGGTTTCCGAAGCCAGGGTTCCGTTTTCACCGATTCGGGAAGAAATCCGGAAAATCAGTTCATTGGTATTGCCGGCGGCCCGGGCGACATCCCCGACCAGTTCCGACATCCCCCGGTTCGTTCGAACAGCGATTTCCTCCGCTTCTTGGGCCAGAT
>JBKHDE010000213.1:0-7859 GCA_046541495.1 Desulfococcaceae bacterium | reverse complement strand
CCTTCACCCGCGAAACCATCCGGCCCAGCATGATCAGATTCACCGCCTTGGAATTGCCCATCTCCAGGGCGAGCCGATCGGCATCGATAGAATGATCGATACCGGCATCGGGGCCCGGAGAAGCGGTGTTGACCACCGTCCATCCGGTGGATTTCAGAAATACCCGGTGCTGAGAAAGGTTTTCCTCCTGCAGCACCAGGAGCCCGTCGGCCCGGCCGGGCCGAATCAGAGGGCTTGAAAAGTCCCCCACTTTGAGGTGCGACAGCACCGTTCCCCCTCGCTGGGCCATGCCGTGGGTTTCCGAGGTGAAAACCGGCCATCCGCGGTCGATGGCCGCTTCGGCCAATAAACGCGTTACGAACAGCACCCCCTGGCCCCCGACCCCGCTGATGACGATCTGTTGTCGAACCGACTCCTTCATCACAACACCTCCTCAATAGCGCCTTTGGGACAGACCTGAAGACAGGCGCCGCACCCGCTGCATGTCATGCGGTCGATTCGTACCTGCTCGGCCGCCTCATCATGGACCAGGGCCGGACATTCGAACTGGGTGACGCAGTAGGCGCATCCGTCGCAGTCCTCACCCACCCGGACGGTTTTCTTTTCGGGTCGGTCTTCCTTCCGCCCCCGGTCCAGCAGACAAGGATGGCGGGAAATCACCACCGCCGGTCCCTGGTTTCGGGAATAGGTCACCGCCTCCTTCATCAAAGCGGTAAATCCCTGGAGATCATAAGGGTCGGCGGTTTTACAGTACCGGACCCCGCATCCCCGGACCAGGGTTTCGATATCCACGGTGTTGAGGGGTTCGCCCGCCGCCCCCAATCCGGAGGCCGGGGTCGGCTGGCTGCCGGTCATAGCCGTGGTCCGGTTGTCCAGAATCACCAGCACGAATCCCACCTTCTGGACCACCGCATCGATCAGGGGCGGCACTCCGGCATGAAAAAAAGTGGAATCGCCCAGGGTGGCCACGATGGGCGGCCGCTTTTCCTGATTTTTATAGGCGTGAAAGAACCCGGCGGCCTGGCTGACGGCCGCGCCCATGCACAGGACCGTATCCACCGCCCCGAGATTGAGGCCCAGAGTGTAGCACCCGATATCGCTGGTATAGATTCCCTTGGGGGCCGCCTTTTTGATAGCGAAAAAACTGGCCCGATGAGGGCATCCGGCACAGAGGGTGGGCCGCCGCCCGCCCGGGGCCGGTTTTTCCACCGGGGTCGTCACCGCTCCTGAGAATTCCCCGATGATTTTCTCCACAGTCTCCGGAAGCAGCTCCCCCACCCGGGATACCGTTCCGTTCAGCTTACCGCGAACCCGATTCCGGTCGGCCAACTGCATCTCGATGACGCCGGTGGTCTCTTCCAAAACCAGGATTTCATCATAGGTACTCAGCAAACGGTCGACAAATTCCTTGTGCAGGGGAAAGGGTTGAAGCACCTGGTAAAGCGGGAGCGTTTCCCACCGATCCAGATCCTGCAACACTTCCCGGACATGGGCCGCGGCCACTCCCGAAACCACCAAGGCCTTGGCGCCTTTTGCTTCAGGATTGAGTCGAACCGGCGCCGTGGCCCTCCAGGCGGAGATTCCGGCCAGCTTTTCTTCCAGCTCCCCGTGCAATTGGAACCGGAACTTGGGCGTGGCGGCCCACCGGGCCGGGTCTTTCTGAAAATCGGGGGTGGTTTCGAAGGGCCTCACCTCCCCCACCGAGACATCCTGACGGCTGTGGCAGATTCGGGTGGTCGGCCGGATCATCACCGGTATGCGAAAGGCCTCGGAGAGGGCGTACCCAAGGCCGGTCATCTCCTTGGCCTGTTGCGGGGAGTCCGGGTCGAGCACCGGTATCTTGGCCATCATGGCCATCATACGGCTGTCCTGCTCGGTCTGGGAAGAATGGGGACCCGGATCATCGGCGCTGATCACGATAAACCCGCCTTTGGTTCCCATGTAGGCGGCGCTCATGAGCGGGTCCGAGGCCACATTGAGACCGACCTGCTTCATGCTCACGGCGGTGCGCAGTCCGGTCATGCAGCCGGCATAGGCGATTTCAAAAGCCACCTTTTCGTTCACCGCCCACTGGGCATGCATCGGATATCCAGCGGCTTGTTGAAACATGACCACCGAGGACAGAATCTCGGAAGCCGGGGTGCCGGGGTAGGAAGTCGCCATGGCGCATCCGTTTTCCAGCAGACCCTGAGCCAGGGCTTCGTTGCCCAGCATAAGTTTTCGATTTTTCACATTCTACTCCGTAAGCTGTTCCGAAAGTTGATTGACAGCGGGTGCGATCAGTCAAACGCCCTGCCGGGCTTGATGCCCAGGGCCTTGAAAACCCGCACCACCGGACAGAATCCGGTAAAGGAGGCCTGAACCAGGTTCGCACCCGCAAAAGCGGTGAGCCAGAGCCAGTGGCGGGTGTGAATGACCGACAACAGCAGTGAAACGAGCACCACACATCCGGCAAACCGCAAAATGGCCCGATCGATGGTCATGATGAACACCTCCTTTTCGAAATGAGTCAAAAGAATGTCCGGGGATCGTTCGAAAGTCCCTACAGGCGCCAGTACCGGATATTGAGCTGGTCGGCCTCGGCCGGATCGAACCCGCCTTTGAGGTCCACCACCAAAGAAGAACCGGTGGAACAGAACCGGCAAATTCTGGCCAGCCCCATTTCCCGGTAATACCGATGCATCACCGACACGATGACCCCGTCGACACCTTGAATTTCCTCCATGCTTCGCAAATGGATGCCGTAATATTTCCGGGCCTCCTCCGGGTCGGCCAGGGGATCATTGACCAGCACCTCGATGCCGTAATCTTCCAGTTCGGCGATGATGTCCACCACTTTTGTGTTTCGCAGATCCGGAACATCCTCCTTGAAGGTCAACCCGAGAAGCCCGATTTTGGCCCCTCGAACCTGCTTTCCCAACCGGATCAGCATCTTCACCGTCCGTTCGGCCACAAATTTGGCCATACCGTCGTTGATCCGCCGGCCCGCCAGAATCATCTCCGGATGGTATCCGATGGATTCGGCCTTGAAGGTGAGATAGTAGGGGTCCACACCGATGCAGTGGCCACCGACCAGACCGGGCCGAAACGGCAGAAAATTCCATTTGGTGCCGGCCGCCTCCAAGACCTGAAGGGTGTCGATGCCCATGCGGTCGAAAATCATGGACAGTTCGTTCATAAGGGCGATGTTCAGGTCCCGCTGGGTGTTTTCGATCACCTTGGCCGCCTCGGCCACTTTGATGGAGGAGGCCTGATGAAGCCCGGCTTTGACCACTTTGCCGTAAACGAAACTCAGCAGCCGTCGGGTCTCTTCATCGGAGCCCGACACGATCTTGACAATGCTCCCCAGGGTGTGAACCTTGTCTCCGGGGTTGATCCGTTCCGGAGAATACCCGGCGGTGAAGTCGACCCCGAATTTGAGCCCCGATTTTTCTTCGATGATGGGAATGCAGACCTCTTCAGTGGCGCCGGGAAATACGGTGGATTCGAACACCACGCAGGCGCCTTCCACCATATTTTCGCCCACAATCCGGGAAGCGCCTTCCAGGGGGCTCAGGTCCGGAATCCGGTATTCATCGATGGGGGTGGGGACCGCCACGATGATCAGCCGGCAGGCGGCGATCTCTTTAGGATCATCGGTATACCGAAGCTCGGCCGCCTGCAGGTCCGCGTCCTCCACCTCCAGGGTCCGATCGTGTCCGGCCTGAAGTTCGCGCACCCGTTCGCTTTTCAGATCATACCCGACCACCTCGAAGTGTTCTGAAAGATGCACCGCCAGAGGCAACCCCACGTAGCCCAGGCCGATGACCGCGATTTTATCCTCTCGTGACGCCAAAGATTCCGATGTGACCATTGTTCGCTCTCCATTTCAGATACATCCGTGCCCTACGGATGTTGAGGGTTCATTTATCATCTCGTTATGCATCGCCGATGAAAAACGGCCGGAAATCCGATTCCGCCCGCGCCAGGGCCGCTCGAATCTGTTTCAGCAGCCGGGGTCGATCTTGCGGAAGCCGTCCTTCCAGGTTGATATAGTTGGTATAGTGATCGCTCGTCAAGTAGCTCCGCGCCTGAAGGTGCTCGATCAGGAGGGCGGTCTCGGACAGCGCCTCATGGGGACCGAGCATTCGGAAAGCGCCGTCCTGAACCTCCTTCAGAAGCGGTGTATCGACTTTGGGAACGAATGTTCGAAGCCGAATGAAATCCGGCTCGATTTGGTTCAACACCTCGGCGGTATGAAGCGCATGCTCCCGGGTCCGGTCCTTCCCCCCGATCCCCAGGATGACATACAGGCTGAGCTGAATACCCGCCGCCTTCACCCACCTTCCGGCTTCCACCTGTTGCCGGCTGTGGGTGCCTTTGCAGATCCGTTTCAGGATGACGTCATCTCCCGATTCCAGCCCCACATGGATTCGGGACAGGCCCGCATCGGCCAGACGCCGCAAATCATCGAGGCCTTTCATGTGAATGTATTGGGAAGATCCGTAGACGGTAATTCGCTCCAGATTCGGAAAGGTTTTCCGGGAGAACCGACAGATCTCGCACAGGTCCGCGGTTTTCATGGCGATGGTGTTTCCGGCCGGGAAAAAGAGGGTGCGCACCCGCTCCCCGTGAACCGCTCGGGCGCTTTCGATATCCTGCTTGATCTCGGCCACCGGCCGGATTTTGAACCGGGGACCTTTTTTATAGATCATGCAGAAGGCGCACCGGTTGTGGGGGCACCCCACGGTGGCCTGGATCAGGAGCGAGTGGGATTCGCTGGGGGGACGATAGATGGGGCCTTCGTAACGCATGGACTGTCTTAAACTACAATTTGGTATCGGACAGATCGACCCCTTCAAAATCAGCGGTCTTCCTGTCGGTTTGGGTTAAATCGGCGGTGCGCAGGTTCGCCCCCTTGAACCGGGTCTTGGTCAGATTGGCCCTGCGCAGCACACAGCCGCTCAAATCGGCTTCGCTCAGATCGGCCCGGGTCAGATCGGCGGCGGTAAAATCGGCATTGGTCAGATCGGCCCAGGTCAGGTCCGCTCCGCTGAAATTGGCCCGAATCAGCCGGGCATCCCGAAGCTTGACCATGTTAAGCCTGGCATTCGAGAGATCCGCATCCGTAAGTCGAACCCCGTTGAGGTTGGCCCAACTCAGATCGGCGTCGGTCAATTTGGCTTTGGTGAGGTCCGCGCCGGTCAAATCGGCTTCATGAAAAGAGGCGGTCTGAAGTTTGGCGCCGGGTAGCCGGGCCCACCGTAAATCGGCCTCGGCGCAGTTGGCTTCATCGAGATTGGCCCGGGTGAGGTCGGCTTCCCGCAGGCGGGTTTTGAACACCTCGGCCAGGGTCAAAGTCGCCCCGTGAAGGTGGGCCCAGTTGAGGCTGGCGCCGGTCAGATCCGATCGGCTCAGATCGGCATAGGTGAAATTGGCGGTATTGGCTTCGGCCATTCCCAGATGGGCGCCGCTCAGGGTGGCGCCGGTCAGATCCGCTTCGTTGAGAATCGCTTTAAACAGATTGGCCCCGGTCAGATCCGCGTCGGTCAGCTTGGCGCCGGTCAAATCGGCGCCGGTCAGGTCCGCCTCCCGAAGATCGGCCCAGGCCATTCGGGCCCCCATCAGTCTGGCCCCGCGCAGATCCGCTCCCCGGAAATTGGTCCCGTTGAGCCGAGCCTCCGTGAGATCGGCCTCCCGGAACCCCCCGCTTTTGGCGTCGGCGCCGGAAAGGTCCGCCCCCTCCAGCAGACTTCGGCTCATTTTGGCCATGGAAAGGTCCGCGGCCGACAGATCCGCGCCGGTCAATCGGGCCCGAATCAGCACCGCGCCCTTCAGAAGCGATTTGTTCAACCCGGCCCCGGCCAGATCGGCCTGATACAGGTTAATACCCTCCAGGTCCAGGTGGTTCAGATTGAGCTCCCGCAAATTGGATTTTTCCGATGAAATGATCAGCTTGAGAAAATCCCGGGTGTCCGCTTCCAGATTGACATAGGGAACCGGCGGCGGGGCTCCTTCCCGCACGGAACGGAAAAAGGCATCCGCCGCAAAATAATGCATGAAGGACGGGTGAACAAACCGGTAATGGCCGTCCTGTTCACGGATGATGAATTCACAGGCCAGTATCTCATCCCGGCATCCGTCCGCATGGCCGAGGGGAAAATTTTTCTTTACCAACCCCCGTTTGGGCGCCTCCAGCTCGGAAAAATGGAGACCCGAGCGGTCCGCTTTCTGAATCATTCTCAAAGCCATCCGGTGCAACAGATTGCGTTTTCCCTCGGGCAGAATGCGGAACCGCCAGTCATCCCGCTGGATCCACATATCCGCATAGGCCCGGTAGAAATCGGCCAGATTGGCCTCTCTTTTCTCTTTGAAGTAATTCAAAGTACGGCAGACGATCTCCGCCAGAAGAGAAGGTTCCGAAAGCCGGTTCTGGTGATCGGGGTTCATGACCACACTGAGAACATTCCGGGCCAGTATGGGATCCCGTCCGTTTTTGATGATATAGATTTTCAGCCGGGTTTCGTCAGGGTCCTGGGGATTGATTCGAACCAGCTGATAATTTTCCTTGGTGGCGTAATGGCGGTATAAAGGGGTGTAACCGGCTCTCAAGGTGTTCTTTTCCTGAATATTCACCAGGTAGTAATGGGGACGGCAGGTGATGAAAACCTTATTGGGGGCCTGGGGTTTTTCCATCCCCTCCTGAATCAGAATGTTTTTCAGGGACAGTCGGGCCAGAGATTCGAGATTGTCCCGGGTCAGATAGATGTCATAGGCCGAAGCCATGCGATCGAAGCCGTCCACAAAAAACACGAATCTTCCTCGCAGCAGCATGTCCTGAAGCTGCAGGGAAGAAAGCCGGACCTGGAAGGTCCGTTCGAATTCACCGATCAGGAACTCCTCCACATGCAGCCGCCCGGCATAGTCTTTCAAAGAGATGTAAACCGGAATGCGCCGTCCCTCGGGATGCTTCAGGAATTGCTTGGACAGCTGAATGAAATAATGAAGGGCAAAAGCGGTTTTGCCCATTCCTTCACCGCCCAGCAGGGTCAGAAAATTGATCTGTTTGTTTTCCAGAAACACCTTCAGAAGATCATCCAGGAGAAAGGTCTTTCCCTTGTTGTTGGTAAACCGGGTGGGAAGATAGAAATCATGCAGATCCGCATGTCCCATCTCATCGATCAGAAACTCCTCTCTGGATTCCCGGACCCGTTTCCAATTTTCAAACTGGTGGATGACCTTCTCCAGATAAAGTGAAATTTTGGCAAACGGAATGGCGGATGGGTCCGCGGGCGACGGCGCCGGTTTTCGGGGGGGCTCTTCTTCCCCGAACAGGGCCGAAAAGTCATAGACCCCGTCGGTCCGATGATAGAGGCCGGGGATCTTAAGAAAAAGCAGTTTTTCAAACTCCGGAGTGATCCAGAGCCCCAGCCAAGAACCCGAGGGCGGAACGGATGTGATGCGGTGTTGCAAATGCCCCAGCAGATCCAGCCGCATCTGTTCGGAAAGGCTCTCGACGCCCAGGTATTGAACCAGACGGGGGACTGCCCTGAATTCGCCGGAAAAACCCTCCATGGGGCGGAAAAGATCCCTCACGCCGGTCTGTTCGGCCAGTTCCGACAGGGTTACGTTTTCATCCTGAAGGTCCTTCTTCAAACCCGCCGTCACCGCTTTCACCGCCGCCTCATCCCGGTATACGAGCAGAAACAGACCGCCGCCTTCCGGCCGAAGATCGAGATCCGAAACGAGCTGCCGGTAGACGGTGTGTTGGGCGATATGGAGGGTATCCTTCATCGACACTTCAGCGGGGCTAATTCAAAGGCGGTTGCATACCGGGATGGAGGGCGCGGCGAATTTCACCCTCGGGGGTATGGTATTCC
>JBKHDE010000212.1:0-7876 GCA_046541495.1 Desulfococcaceae bacterium | reverse complement strand
CGACCAGAATGTGGCGCTTTCTGCCGTTCACCTTTTTACCGGCGTCGTACCCTTTGGGACCCCCGACTTCGGTCGTTTTGACAGACTGACTGTCAATTATTCCGGCGCTTGGCGAGGGTTCTCGACTCGATTTTTTTCTGTCTTCCCGTATCAGGAAAGATAGTCCATCCGTTTTTGTCTGCCTCGAAAACACGCCTTTTTGTGAAGAGTATTACGAGCAACCTTTTCAGAAGCGCACCCAGTTTATGCGCAGAATGTGCGACAGAGCCGGGGTGAAAAGGTTTGGTTTCCATGCCATCCGCCATCTTACGGCTACTATTCTCTATAACAGGGGATATGAGGTCGCTATTATCCAGTCCATTTTGCGCCACAAGAGCCCCAACACAACTGAGCGTTATCTGAAAACACTGGGACTTGAAAAAGTCAGAGAGGCGCTGGATACGCTACAAAAGGAAAGAGGGCAAGTTATTCAACTGGAAAAAAAGAAGGTCCGGAAGGCTTGAAACTTTGGTCAAAAATAAAAAAGCCGTCGGAAGAGCCGTCAACTCTTCCATCGGCTTTTAAAAGGTTTGTAAACCCTTGAATTTGCTGGCGTCCCCAAGGGGATTTGAACCCCTGTTGCCGGCGTGAAAGGCCGGTGTCCTGGACCAGGCTAGACGATGGGGACGGATGTCAAAGTGGGCCGTGTTGGGCTCGAACCAACGACTCTCTGCTTAAAAGGCAGATACTCTACCGACTGAGTTAACGGCCCGTAGCAGCGATTCCCGCCAAACGAAAAATTGTTTATACCCAGAACGGATCATGTTGTCAACAGAAATTTGAAATCTAAATCCATTTTTTTCGATTTTTTTTCCGTGTCATCGTATTCATTTGATTTAATAGGTAATTATTCCTTATTTGCGCCAGAACTCCGGCACCAGCAGAATGATTACCGTATAAATCTCCAGCCGGCCCAGCAGCATGCACCAGATCAGAAGCCACTTGCCCGGGGTGGGAATGCCGGCGAAGTTCTCGGCCGGCCCCACCATGCCGATGCCCGGGCCGATGTTGCCGATGGTGGCGGCCACCGCACCGAAGGCGGTGAGCAGATCCACCCCGATCCCGGCCAGAAGCACGGTGCAGAGACCATACAGAAGCATATACAGAGCCAGAAACCCGAGCACACTTCGCATGACGTCTTCGGGCACCGATTTTCCGGCGATCTTGACGTGGGTCACCGCATGGGGATGGATGAGCGAAAACAGCTCCTTGTAGCAATATTTCAGACAGAGCATGATCCGCAGGCACTTCATGCCGCCCCCGGTGGAGCCGGCCGATCCGCCGATGAACATGCAGATCAGCAGGATGATCTGGCTCATGGCCGGCCACTGCTCGTAGTCGGCCGTCGCATATCCGGTGGTGGTCAGGATGGAGGCGATTTGAAAGGCCCCGTACCGCAGGGCCCCGCCGATGGAGTCGTAGACCGTGCCGAAAATATCGAAACTGACCACCGCCGTCAGCACCAGCACCAGCCCTAAAAAAAACCGGCATTCCGAATCCTTCCAGAAGGCCAGGGGTTTCCCCCGAAGCACCTGGTAGTGAAGGGAAAAATTGATTCCGGCAAAAATCATAAATATAATGAAAATGGTATCGAAATAGACGCTGTCGTAATAGGCGATGGAGGCGTTCTTGGTGGAAAACCCGCCGGTGGGCATGGTGGTGAAGGCGTGGTTCAGGGCATCGAAAAAATCCATGCCGCCGATCATGAGCAGCACCACCTGGGCCGCTGAAAACCCGGCATACACCTTCCAGAGGATCATGGCGGTGTCCCGAATCCGGGGCTTGAGCTTGTCCGGCACCGGGCTGGGCACCTCGGCCTTGTAAAGCTGCATGCCGCCCACCCCGAGAAACGGCAGGATGGCCAGGGAAAGCACGATAATCCCCATGCCGCCGAACCACTGAATGATCGACCGCCAGAAAAGCAGCCCCTTGGAAATCGACTCGATCTCCGTCAGAATGGAGGAGCCGGTGGTGGTGAACCCCGACACCGATTCGAAAAAAGCGTCGGTGAAGGGGCCGAATTCACCGCTGAAATAAAACGGCAGGGCCCCGAAAAATCCCACCCCGATCCATCCCAGGGCCACGATGGCCATGCCCTCCCGCTGGCTGATGTACTCGGTTTTGCTTCCGGTGCCGGATATCAGATAAAGCAGGCCCCCGAATCCGACCGTTATTCCGATCGACTGCAGAACCGAATAGACGCTGTCTTCCCGATAGATGAGGCCCACGATCAGGGGCAGGAGCATGAACAGGCCCAGAAAAAAGACCAGCACCCCCACTACGCTGAGAATGGACCGCCAGCGCATTTAGAAATACTCCAGCTTGACCGCCAGAATCTTTTCGATCTTGGAAATGGACTCCCGCTTGGAAAAAATGACGATGCGGTCATTGGGTTCCACAATGCTCTCGCCGGTGGGGATGATCACATGCTCATCCCGCAAAATGGCGGTCACCAGCACCCCCTTTGGAAAATTGATGTCCTTGAGCGGTTTGCCGACGATATCGGAGGTTTCCATGGCCACCGCCTCCATCACCTCGGCTTCCTCGCCCTTGATGGAGACCGCGGATAACACCTTGCCGCGGCGGATATGCTGCAGAATGGAGTTGATGGCCGACAACCGAGGGTCCACCACCTGTTCGATGCCGATGGTCAGCATCAATGGAAAATAGCTGAACTTACTGATTTTGGTGATGCTCTTTCGAGCCCCCAGCCGCTTGGCCAGGAGTGAGGCGAGGATGTTGGTCTCTTCGTCGTTGGTGAGGGTGACCACCAGATCGACATCCCGTATATTCTCCTCCCGCAGCAGGTCCTGATCCGACCCGTCGCCGCACAGCACCACCGTCTTGCGGAGAATATCGGCCAGTTCGGTACACCGGTCGGGGCTTTTTTCGATGATCTTGACCGAGAGCGATTTGTCCTCCAGCCGCTGGGCCAGCCGGGTGCCGATGCGTCCGCCCCCGATGATCAAGACCCGTTTGACCGGTTCGCCGTGCTTGTCGAACGCCTTCAGGGTATTGAGCATCTGGCCCTCTTCGCTGATGAAATAGACCAGGTCCCCGGCCTTGAGCCGGTCGTTGCCGGTGGGGATGATCAACCGTTCTTCCCGAAGGATGGAGGCGATCAGGGGCCGGGCCCCCTTGATCTTGGCGCCGAGTTCATGAAGCCGGACCCCGGCCAGCGGGTTGTCTTCACCCAGGCGAATGCCGACCAGCTTGACCCGGCCGTCGGCGAACTCGCCCACATCCACCGCGCCGGGCACGTCCATCAGTCGCTCGATGGTCTTGACCACCTCGATTTCCGGGTTGATGACCGTCTCGATATGGGGCGGATTGTCCCGAAAGACCTCATGGTATCCGTCATAATCGGCATCCCGGATCCGGGCCAGCTTTTTGGTGGTGGGAGAGAGGGTGTCCGCCATGAGGCAGGCCACCAGGTTGGTTTCGTCCCGATTGGTGACCGCCAGAAGAATCTCCGCCTCTCGAATGCCGGCATCCTCCAGCACCACCGGACTGCTGCCGGAGCCGAGAACGGTCTGCGCGTCGATACTGTCCGATACCCGGCGGATGGCCGTTGGATCGGTGTCGATCACCACCACCTCCTTGTTTTCCCGGGTGAGGTGGCTTGCAATATGGAAACCGACCTCGCCGGCCCCCACGATGATGATCTTCACGTCGTGACTCCTTCATTCCATGGATTGGCTGAATTCGGGGATGGGTGTACTATAGCCGGTGGGATGTGTCAATTGCCGACTTGGTCACAGAAAACGGATCACCAGAATCAACACCGCCACCGTCGGCAGCGCGACCTGGTCGCGCCGGCGCCAGCAAAGATCCGGTCCGGTGCGGTCTTCGGAATAGCAGCGGGCCTCCATGGCGATCACCAGTTCGTCGGCGTCCTGGAATATCCTGCGCATGAGCGGCACGGCAAAGGCGGTCAGCCGAAAAACCGGGTTCCTGCGGGCCTCGATCCCCCGGGCCCGCTGGGCCTCGCCGGTCTCCCGGGCCTGATGGGCGATCACCGGAATAAACCGGACCAGCAGGCTGAACATGGTGGCCACCCGCTTTTCCGGAATCAGGGGGACCGGCCCCAAAAGCCGGATAATGGTAGCGCGGACCTCCGAAGGACGGGTGACGGCCACAAAGATCAATCCCCAGAGAACCACCACCAGCAGCCGGCCGGAGACCAGCAGCCCTTCGTAGATTCCCTCCCGGGTCACCGTCACATCCCAGACCGAGGCTACCGGGTATCCCGGTGCCGACAAAGCCCGGGCCAGAAACACCACGGCCAGCAAGAACAGAAAGTATCGAATTTCTCGAATAACTGCGGACAGGGATAAATGAACGGTCCGAAGGGCGGCCCCGAAAAGCAGAAGCAGAACGGCCAGACCGGAGAGGTCCGCCCCCAGGCTGCCGATGCTGATCAGGATCAAAGAGACCAGCTTCGTGCGGGGATCCAGCCGGTGAAGGAGGGACCGGCCGGACCGATACCCGAAGGCGGTCAGCTCAGCCATGAATCCAGCGGCAGCCCCTGCCGGGAGGCCCAGGGTTCGCGCACCCCGAAAGCGTCGATCCCCTTGACCGCGGCCTCGGGCGGGCCGTCCCGAAGAATGCGCCCGCCCCCCATCACCACCAGTCGGTCGGCGTGGGCCAGGACCTTTTCCAGATCATGGGTGGTCAGGATCAGGGTATGGCCGATGCGGTGAAGGGAAAGGACCTGTTCCAGCACGTCCCGGACCCCGGGGTAATCGAGGTTGGAAAAGGGTTCGTCCAGAACCAGAATGGGCGAGCGCATGGCCAGAATCCCGGCGATGGCCACCCGGCGCTTTTCCCCGCCCGAAAGCAGATGGGGCCGCTGGTCGGCCAGATGGGTCATGCCCACGGCGGCCAGGGCCGAAGTGACCCGGTCGTGAATATCGGATCGAACCAGGCGAAGGTTTTCCGGGCCGAACGCCACATCATCATAGACCGTCTCCCCCACGATCTGTGCGTCGGCGTCCTGAAAGACCATCCCCACCATCCGCCGGGCCCGGGCCGGGTTTTTGGCCACGGAGACGCCGTCCACCCGAACCCTGCCGGTCCGGGGCGGAATCAATCCGTTGAGGTGCCGAAGCAGCGTGGTTTTACCGCACCCGTTGGGCCCGGCGATGACCACGAATTCCCCCGCATTCACGCACAAATCGATGCCGGCAAGGGCGGTGGTGCCGTCGGCGAACCGGTGGCGGAGCCCCTCAACTTCGAGAATAGGCATCCGCGCCCGTATCCTGAAATTTCCCCTGAATCACCGGCCGCAAGGTCTTGGCGATGGGCACCGCCGCGATGATTTTGAGAACGTCGCCCGGCAGAAACGGCACCATCCCCGCCGCCATCGCCTTGGACCATTCCATGCCGGTCACCACCTTGAGCCAGGAAACGCCGCAGGCATAGAGCACCGCCGTACCGCAGATCATGGCCAGGACGTCAAACGGGATGCGCCCTTTGGACCGTTCGGCGATAAAGCCGATGAGAAACACCACCGGAAGATAGCCGATCAGATATCCGCCGGTGGGCCCCAGAATGCGGCCGATGCCCCCTGCCCCACCGGCGAACACCGGCAATCCCAAAGCCCCGGCCAGAAGATACACGCCCACGGCGGCCAGTCCCCAGCGGCTCCCCAGCAGAAGCCCGGCGAGCATGACGAAGAGGTTCTGAAGCACGATCGGCACCGGTCCGATGGGGATGGCCAGATAGGCCCCGGCGGCGATCAGGGCGGCGAAAAGCGATGCGTATACGGTCATGTGAAGCTGCTGGGACTGGGTCATACAAAAGCCTCCAAAAAAAAGATCCGCCCGCTTTCCTTCAAAGGTGCGGGGCGGGGTTGCGTTTAAAAATCAGGGAATATCCAGAAAACAGTCTCCGTAGAGCACCCGCCGGATGGCGCCGTCCGCCTGCTCCAGGATCAAAGCCCCGTCCGGGGCCACATCCACGGCCCGGCCCTCGTGGGTATTCGATGTGGTGATGATCCGCACCTTTCGGTTCAACGTCAGGGTGTATGCCTTCCATTCCTCCACCACCGTGTCGTAATCCAGGCGGGCCATGCGATCCTCGAACCGATCCAGAAACTCGGCCAGCAGTTCTTTCCGGGAAATCTTTCGACCCAGAATCCGGTGCAGGGAGTCGGCGGCGGGCTCTGCCGAGGCGGGATCATTATTGACGTTGATCCCCATGCCGATGTTGACGAAGGAGACCATATCGGCGTCCACCTCCATCTCCGAGAGCATGCCGGTGATCTTTTTCTCATCCACCAGCAGGTCGTTGGGCCACTTCACCCGGGCCTCCACCCGGTAGCTTTCATTCAGCACCTCGGCCAGGGTGAGCGATGCGGCAAAATTGATCCGGGAGGCCAGCACCGGCGGAATGTCGGGCCGGATCACCACGGTGAAATAGAGCCCGCCGTCATCCGAGAGCCAGGTTCGCTGAAGCCGTCCCCGCCCCTGGGTCTGGCGGCCGGCCGCCACCGTGGTAAAATGGGGGCAGCCGTTTCGGGCCATCTCGCGGGCGTTGTCCATGGTGGAGGTGGTTTCGGGAAAATAATGAAGCGTCGCTTCCCGGCCCGGAATTTCCCAGGGGTAGGGAATGTCGGGGGAACTCAGAAGCCGGTACCCCTTGGGCGTCGACTCGATCTCGTACCCGAGCTCCTGAAGTTTCTGAATATGCTTCCACACCGTGACCCGCGAGGTTCCCAGCCCGGCGCTGAGGGCTTCTCCGGAAACCACGTCCGAAGCGGATTTAAGCTGGTTGAGAATTCCGGCCTTCATGAAGGATTCCCCCGATTTCCAGGCGCAACTCAGGGTCGCGCCGATGTCGTTACTCATCAAAGAAGGCTTAGTTAACGAAACTGAGGTCGGATGTCAATGATTAATAAAAGGCGCTTCGGTGTCTCCGGGAAACGGAGTAAACGGGTCTGAACCGGGCACATTTTGCGTAAAACTATCTTGACAAGCCCCTCTTGAATATATTTCCATGGTATAGATCCAAAGGAGGTTGTGATGGCCCCGAAAACAGCCAGGTTATTTATGAACGGCCGAAGCCAGGCGGTTCGACTGCCCAAAGCATTTCGGTTCGAGGGAGATGAGGTCTGGATTCACCGGGAAGACGATCGCGTCATCCTGACCCCCAAACCCCGTTTCGGTCATCACCCAGGCGGAACTGCAATACGGTGTGGAAAAATCATCATTCCCGAACCGGAATCAGCAAGCCCCGGATGAATTCGTCTCGCGGTTGGCCATGATGCCATGGAATGCCGAAGCCGCCGTGCAATGCGGCAAAATTCGAAAACAGCTCGACAAAAAGGGCGCGCCCATCGGCAATATGGATCTGCTGATCGCGGCCCATGCCGTATCCGTAAAATATACACTCGTGACGAACAATCTGAGAGAATTCAGACGCGTTGCCGGATTGGAATGCGAGAACCGGATGTAGCGTAAACGGAAATGGACCGCCGCTCAGAAGGCATTCACCCGGAATAGAAATACGACAGGAGACGTGGACATGCACATGAAACGGATGATTCTTCTGCTGATCCTGCTGTTTTTCCTGGTTCCGATGATCGGCTTCGCAGGGCAGAAAGCCTGGAAGGAAGCGATATCCAAGTCCCGGGCGCACCTCGACGGTGAACGCTGGCAAGAGGCGATCAGTGCAGCCAAAGAGGCGGTCCGCATCACTCACCGCAGGTTCGGCCCCGCAAGCCCGCAGATGGCCGACACCCTGCTTCTTCTCAGCGATATTTTCGTGCGGCAGCGAATATTTGAAAAGGCCGAGCCTCTTCAGCGCCAGTCCCTCAACATTATGGAAAAACGGC
>JBKHDE010000211.1:0-7883 GCA_046541495.1 Desulfococcaceae bacterium | reverse complement strand
CGGGCGTTGTTGCAGCCGACCACGCCGGCGATCCCTCGAATCCGGCCGTTGATGATGTTGTCGTTCAGGGTGTAATAGGTACCCCGGAAAGAGCCGCCCAGATGATATTCGACAGACTCGACCCCGAACCCGGCCACAATGGGAGATTTCTGTGGCGGAATCATCACATCCGCACCGCGATTTTCGAAGTTGTCGATGGCCAATTTAACGATCCGCTCGGCATCCTCGATGGCATGGTGCTCGTCGAATTCGATATGGAGCACGTTGTCCTGTTCCATCTTGGCGATGGGATGGGTGGTGATCAGTTTGGTGTGAAAGCATTTGGCCACATTGGCCACATTCTGGAAAATGCATTGAATATCCACCACCATGGCATCCACCGCGCCGGTGATGATGGACAGCTCCTGCTGCAGGAAGGTACCGCAGAGCGGTACACCGTGCCGTTCCAGAATCTCGTTGGCGGTACAGCAGATGCCGGAGAGCTGAATCCCCTTGGCGCCCTTCTGTTTGGCATATTCCACCATCTCGGGCTTCTGGGCCACGGCCACCACCATCTCGGACAGGACCGGCTCATGGCCGTGGATCACGATATTGACGTGGTCCTCTTTCAAGACGCCGAGGTTGGCCTCGGATACCCTCGGGAACGGAGTCCCGAACAGGATATCCTGAAGGTCGGTGGCCAGCATGGAACCACCCCATCCGTCGGCCAGAGAGGCGCGAACCCCCTGCTTCATCAGGTTCTTGTAATCCTGGTCCACACCGATGTGGGTCCGATGCATGATCTCGACGATCTCCCGATCTATGTTCCGGGGCAGAACGCCCTGTTTTTTCCAAATCTCATACCGGGGTTTCGGCGCCCGTTTGAGGTATTCGATCTCACCCTCGGTCTTGCCCCATTCGCTGAAAGCTTTTTCTCCGACCTCCAGGGCAATTTCATCGAGATCTCGATCCAAAACTTCTCCGTCTTTCTCAACAGTCGTCGGAACGCCCAAGAGGGGTGCGACCTCCAGGAGCTTGCGGGTGTCTTTGATCTGGTAGGCTTCGGTTTCTTTTCGAGCCGCCGACAGAAAAACTTCAGCCACGCAACGGCCGTGATCCGAATGGGCTGCGGCTCCGCCGGCGATCATGCGAATGAAATTCCGAGCGGCGATGGTGTTGGGCGTGGCCCCACAGATGCCCTTCCGGTCGTCGTTGGCTTCGTCATAGTCTTTGGGCAGCGGGAGACGGCAGGGTCCCATGCCGCAGTTTTTGCAGCAGGTCCCCTGATTCCCGATATTACACGGCTTGAGGGTGAGCGCCCTGTCAAAGCAGGTCTCAACACCCAAGTCCTGAGCCCGCATAATCATCTGCTGGGTGGCTTTGTCCACCGATGCGGCCATGGGATCGACCACTTTGCTTGCTTTGGCCGGTTTTTTTTTGTCGACCTTGGTTACTTCCGCCATTTTGAGGTTCCTCCTCGAATTCAATGTTTAATTCTGATCTGATTTTCCTGAATGTCTTTATCTGCCGTTCACCCAATCAATGCGCTCGACCAGCCGGTCCAAAGCGCTTTTCTGAATCTCGGCGGCGGTCATTTCGCCTTGTTCGGCGACCCGCTCGGCGCGTTCCTCCGCCAGTTTTGACAACCGCTCTTCACGCTCTTTGGCCCGTTTCTGACGGATATCTTCTTCTTCCTTGTCACGCTTGGCCTTGGCTTCTGCCTCAACCTTTGCTTGCGCATCTTTTTCCGCCTTTTCCTTGGCTTCGGCTTCTGCCTTGGCTTTCGCTTCCGCCTTGGCCTTGGCTTCTTCTTCCGCCTTCTTGCGGGCCTCCGCCTCGGCCTGCCGTTTGGCGTCTTCCGCCGCCTGGTCGATCGGTTTGGCTTCGGCCTGGGCCTTGGCCTCCTCGGCCGCCTTCTTGGCGTCTTCTTCCGCTTTGGCCTCTACGGCCGGTGCAGGTTTGGCTTCGGCCTTGGGTGCGGCCGCTTTTGGCGCTTCCTTCGGTTTTTCCGCGGCTTTCGGCGGGGCCTTCTTGGCGGGCGCCGGCTTTTTCTCTTCTTCCTCGATGGTCAGATCCGGTTCGGGGGCGAGTTTGACCAGGTCGATATCGGATTCGGGAAGCTTCTTCTGAATACCGGCCACATCGCCCACGGCGCCGCCGTTGATGGCCAGATCGATGAAGGCTTTGACCATGCGAACCGTTTCCGGATGGCGAATGATCAGAACATCGGAACCGGCCAGAAGGTAGACGACCGCTCCCACCGATTCCATCATGATGGCGCGGCGTTCGGGATCACCGATGGTGGGATCCTCATCCAGCGGTTGTTTGGCCTCTTTGCTCTTCCAGACCTCGAAGCCGAGATTGTTGAGCAGCGGGTACTGAAGTTTGTCGTCCCCCTGATTCATGGCCGCCATTCTCAGCCGCTCCATGACCGAATAGGAATACTCCATACCATACCCCAGACCGCCGGTGGTGGGATCCACGATGACCCGGTCCATGGGCATGCCGAGGTTTTCGAGCAGAATGTTGACCTGCTTGGCCAGGTTGACGTCGATGGGGGATGAGGAAATCACGGTATGGCCGAAGCCCATGGCCGCAGCCCCGATCCCCTTGTGGTTGGAATCCTCCACCGGACCCAGGATCAGGTTGGCGCCCTGGCAGTCTTCGGCGATCTTCTTGAGCACCGCTTCGTCTTTCTGGGGCGCGGCGGTGCCCCAGATGATCAGCGGCACGTCCACCGCATCCAGAATCTTTTTCACCGTCTTGACCGCATCCTCCGGACTGGTGTCCTTGTCGTTGGGATCGGTGCTGCGAAGCAGGAGGGCGATCATATCCGCGCCGTACTCCTCCACGCATTTTTTGGCCCAGGCGGCGGGATCATCGATCACGTCTTCAAAGGGTTTGATCGCGGATTCGGGCCAGTCCTCCGGTTTCATGTCCCACACTTCCATGGCGATTTTCGGCTTGTTGGGCATCTCCCCTTCAAACTGGTAGAAAGGATAACAGGTTTCGCCGCCGACCTTCACCGCTTTGTCGCCTTTTCCGAGCGTAACCTCTTTGACAGCACCGGAATAAGATTCCTTAAAGAATTGAAAAGCCAATTTCATACCTCCTCTGAATGTTCGCCAGTTGTCAATCTGAACATTACCTTAACCCCTAACAGACGATGACAAAAAAAATGGGCCCGGCTGTTCAGCCGCCGCCCAAAAATCTATCAGCCCCCTTTCTTTTAAGAATGATATGCCATATAGAACCTTGCACAAGGTTTGAATCCGTGATTATTATAATTTCAGACGGCATAAACAGAATTTTTTCCACCTCGGAAATCTCTATAACTCTCACATTTCTTATTATCACCAAAGAGGCATTATATTGAATGATATGCGGCTTGTCAATATTTAGCTTTTGAATTTAGTCCGTTAAATATCGCATTCGGCCGGGGGGCGACCCCTGCCGAAAATGGAGGACGCTTTCAATTCAGAGCACCGGCCGATCGACGGGTGTTCCATCTTATAAAGGCGTTCAATCAGCATCCTTGATTCCTCGCCCGCTCATTCGAATACCGGTTTTATGAGAAATTTATCCCGTTTCAATAAAGCGGATGCCCACCCGGTCGGGCGGTCCGATTCACGCACCCTAAATACTTTAAGAAAGAGGATGGAATATGGTTGCCACCAGTTACTGGGCTGATGATTATGTCGAAAAAACCAGGAGCGCGGAAGAGGCCATTCGGCTGATTCGGCCCGGGCAGCGGGTCTTTATCGGGTCTTCCTGCGGAGAGCCCCAGCACCTGGTAAAGGTGCTGTCCGAGACCTCCAAGATTCTCACCGACCTGGAGATCGTTCGCCTGCTGGCCCTGGAGCGGACCCCGCTCACCCTGATCGCCAATAAAAGCAAAACCCAGAACATGAACATCCGCTCTTTCTATCTGGGGTCGGGCAAGGTCAGGGGGGTGGCTGAAAACAAACGGTTCATCACGCCCATGAACCTTTCCGATATTCCGCGGTTGTTTAAAAGCCGTAAACTGCCCATCCACGTGGCCCTGATTCAGGTGACGCCGCCGGATGATTTCGGCTGGCTCAGCCTGGGCGTCTCGGTGGACATCACTCTGGCCGCCGCTTTGTCGGCGGACCTGGTCATCGCCGAAGTCAACCCGAAAATGCCTCGGGTGCTCGGCCAGAGCTTTATTCACGTCAACGACGTGGATGTCTTTGTGGAGCACGAGGAGGATATCCTAACCATCGGGGATCTTCCGGAAATGAAAGCGGCCAACACCATCGGCAAACTCATCTCCCGCCTGATCGACGACGGCTCCACCATTCAGATCGGCCTGGGCACCACCTCCCAGGCCACCCTCCTGGCCTTGGCGGAAAAAAACGACCTCGGGGTCCATACCCAGTATCTCACCGACGACATGATGCACCTGGTGGCCCGGGGGGTCATCACCAACCGGAAAAAGGGATTCAACGACGGAAAGCTGGTGGCCAGCAGCGCCATCGGCACCCAGGTGCTCTATGAGTTCCTTCACGACAATCCGGCGGTGGATTTCCGTCCCTCCGACTACGTCAACAATCCCGGCATTATTTCCCGCCACCACCGAATGGTCTCCATGAACGTGGCCATGGCCATGGACCTGACCGGCCAGGTGGCGGCGGACGCCCTCTCCCACAACTACTATTCCGGAGTCACCGGCATGCTCGATTTTGTCCGAGGGGCTGCCCGGGCCGAAGACGGAAAATCGATCATCATGCTGACCTCCACCTCGATCAGCGACGGGAAAAGCCGCATCGTTCCCATGCTCGAGGACACGGCGGTGGTGGTTCCTCGGGGAGATGTCCACTACGTGGTGACCGAATACGGTGCGGTCAACCTTTTCGGCAAAAGTCTTCAGGAACGGGCCATGGCCATGATCAGCATCGCCCACCCCGATTTTCGGGAGGAGCTGTTTCACAATGCCAAAGAAATGGGGCTTCTGGGGGAAGAACGCTCCCTGAGCGAATCGATGCATGGGGTCTATCCGGTGGAACTGGAAGAGACCCGAAAGATCAACGGCCAGACCGTGGCCATTCGCCCCTCCAAACCGGTGGATGAACGGCGGATTCAGGAACATTTTTACAACATGAACACCGACGACATCGTCTCCCGGTTTTTCCATGAGAAACACAGCTTCGTTCGAGATGATCTGGAAGACCTTCTGGAGGTGGATTACATCAAGAACCTGACCATTGTGGCGGTGGTGGGGGAATTCGGTTTCGGAAAGGTGGTCGCGGTGGGAGAATACCTCCTGAATCCGGCCAACAACATGGCCGAAGTCGCCTTCTCGGTCGACAAGGCGTACCAGGGCAAGGGGCTCGGCAAAATCGTCATCAATAAGCTGGCCGAGGCGGCCCGGGAAAACGGCATCGCCGGCTTTTTCGCCTATACCTCCACCGGAAACAAGGGAATGATCCGCCTGTTCAAGAGCCTTCCGTACAAGGTCAAGACCAAATTCGAGGAAGACATGATTTTACTCACCTGTCGATTTGACGAATTGGAATAAGGACTTACATTGGATTAATGGGATAATCTAAAGGAACACCCACCTCTCACGTGAAACCGATGAAGGAGACAGAAATGAGTAAACACAGGGTCAAATTTCTTCCCCATGAGCGATCCGCCGAGGTGGAGGACGGAGAAATTCTCCTCCGCGCGGCCATGGATGCCGGGGTTCACATCAACGCCTCCTGCGGCGGCGAAGGGGTCTGCGGAAAATGCCGGGTCATCATCGAGGAAGGCGCCGTGGAAGGCGGCACCTCCGAACGGCTCAAGCCGGAAGATCTCGAAAAAGGATATCGGCTGGCCTGCCGGGCCGCGGTCAGGGAAGACACCATGGTGCGGGTGCCGGTGGAATCGGATATCGACGCCGGCGTGCTCAATCTGCAGGCCACCCCGCGCAAGACCGCCCACATCAAGACCGTCGATTTCGAGGAATTGAAAGAAGCGGGTCTGTTCATTCCGCCCATGGAGAAGATCTACCTCGAACTTCCCGAACCCAATCCCCAGGATCATCTTCCCGATGTCACCCGCCTGGTCAGCTTTTTGAATCTTCAGCATGACGAACATCGACTGGTGGTGGATCTGCCGGTGATTCGCAAAATTCCGGACATTCTTCGGGAGGAAAATTTTCGAGTGACGGCCACACTGGCCCGCCCGGTGCGCAAAGACGGCCAGACCCACATCATCAACGTCCAGCCGGGAGACACCACCGGCCAAAACTATGCGGTGGCCGTGGATATCGGCACCACCACCGTCTACGGTCAGCTGATCGACCTCAACAGCGGCACGGTGATATCCGAATACGGAGAGTTCAATGGGCAGATCAGCTACGGAGAAGATGTCATCACCCGGCTGATGTACGCGGAAAAGCCGGGCGGCCTGGAAAAACTCCAGCAGGTGGTGGTGGGGACCATCAACAAAATCATCGACAAGCTGGTCAGCCGGGCCTCCATCGACTGCGACGCCATTTCTTCCATGGCCCTGGCCGGCAACACCACCATGACCCAGCTGCTTTTGAAGGTCAATCCCCGCTACATCCGGCGATCCCCCTATGTGCCGGCCGCCACCATTTATCCGCCGATTCGGGCCAACGACCTGGGCATCGAGCTGCCGGAACATGTAACGGCCCTGGTCTACCCCCAGGTGTCATCCTATGTCGGCGGGGACATCGTGGCCGGAATCATGGGCTCCCGCATGTACCAATCCGAAGAATTGATCCTCTATCTGGATATCGGCACCAATGCCGAAGTAGTGGTAGGCAACAAGGACTGGTTCGCCTGCGCGGCCTGCTCCGCGGGTCCGGCTCTGGAAGGAGGCGGCATCGAATTCGGAATGCGGGCGGCCAATGGGGCCATCGAGGATTTCTCCATCGATCCGGTCAGCCTGGAACCGATGAACCTGACCATCGGCAATGTCCGGCCCAAGGGGATCTGCGGGTCCGGCTTGATCACCATCGTAGCCAACCTGTTCGAACTCGGCATCATCGACAACAGCGGCAAGTACAATCGGGACCTGGACACCCCGAGAATCCGGGAACGGGACGGGGTGTGGGAATATGTCCTGGCATGGAAGGACAACACCCAGATCGACCGGGACATTATCCTGAGCGAAATCGATATCGAAAACCTGATCCGGGCCAAAGGGGCAATCTACAGCGGATGCCAGACCCTGCTCGAAGAGGTGGGGCTGACCATTCAGGACCTGGATCGCATCTATCTGGCCGGCGGGTTCGGCAGTTTTGTCGATCTGGAAAAGGCGATGTCCATCGGACTTCTTCCGGAAATGGACCCGAACAAGATCACCTTTTTCGGAAACGCCTCTTTGATGGGGGCCCGAATGGCCGCTCTTACCAACCGGTTGCGTCGGGACGTGGTGGAGGTCACCAAAATGATGACCAACTTCGAGCTCTCGGAGACCCCGTCCTACATGGACCACTACGTGGCGGCGCTATTCCTGCCCCATACCGATCTGGATCTTTTCCCCAAACTCAAATTCCGGCTCAAGAATCGGGCCGCGGCTCAGAAGGGTTGACCTCGGCGGTTTGTCGAAATAAAAATACCGTGCCCGCCGCCGGGGGATGAATCCCCCGGCTCATCCCGAAAAGCGCCCTGAAGGGCGCTCCCCCCTATCGAATTCCCCCCATGGACGAGCCCGCTTCAGCGGGCTTTTTCGGATTCAGCCGGGGGATTGATCCCCCGGCGGCTTCGGATGGCATTCTAATTTCCGCGAATCGCCACAATATTACAGAGAAATAGGAGGGCGGGAAGAACTCGGTTCATTTCTTTGTTGACAATTCATTCGCAGTTACTTATACAAAGCGATAAGCGTCTTTTTAAGTCGAAACTGAGGCACTCCTGAGTTACCCCGCC
>JBKHDE010000210.1:0-8090 GCA_046541495.1 Desulfococcaceae bacterium | reverse complement strand
TCAATCTTCAATGTGGACACTTTTTAAGGCTTCGGATTTATCCGCCAAACGCTCCAACATTCTGAATTCGCCGATCCATTCTGCATAATCCAAGTTCTCAGAAATCTTTCCGTCTGCGTAATCCGAGATAAACCGATTTGTATCCATCTTGTACTTTGCTTCGAATTTTTCCAGGTTTTTTTGGGTCTTTCGAATACCCGCTTCCAGCAACCGCAATTCATTCTGCAGCGCCGCTTCCACGATCGGTTTGATATTCCTTTTCCCTGAAAAAACCAGACGTAATTCCGGCATTTTTTACTCCTTCCCAATGCAGGTAATCGCTAAATACCTAATATAATCACCGGAAAAAGCTAGTAAACAATTTTTTGTCAAATGTTTCCTGACTGGGTTCAGGCGACATTCTTGTGACCGATATCAGAGCCGGGGATCCATACCGAGATGAATCCGGGCCAATTCCAGGAGTTCGCTTTTATCCGGGGGAATTAAACGCTCATCGGTACGGCGGATGTCATCTAAAAGGCTCAGAATCCGTCGAAGGGCGCGGTCCTGATGGTGGTCTTCGAACTTTATCTGATCCAGGACGGGAAGCAGCAGTCGGGCCGCGGCTTCCAGATTGCCTTCCTCCATCAGCATTTTTGCTTTAATGGAAGGCACCCAGAAAAAGCCTTTGCTGCTGCCGATCAGTTTGTCCGCCGCGGACAGGGCTTCTTCGGGCCGGTCGGCCTCCAATAAGGCGGCAAGCTCGAGTGCCCTGAGATGGTTGAAGGGGGTGTGGCCATCTTCAGTAAGGTGGGTCGTGTACTGCCGAATGACCGCCAGGGCCTCCTCCGGCTGACGGTTCTTCAAAAGATACAGCAGATGGTTTTGCACCACCGACCACTGAAGGGCCCAGGGCCGGCTAAATACCGGCATCACCTCTTCCCGCCACGCCTGTTCTTCCCAGGGGAACGGAGCGAAATCTTCGCTGAACAGCTCGGATGCGTTGATCTTCAGGCGATCCAGGCCGATGGATTCAGCCAGCGCATATGGATTAAAATCCTTCCAGTAATTCTTCTGTTGGGCGTAGTGGGCGCTGATGAGGGTCTTCTGCCAGACTTGGTAGGATCGGGCATAGCGGTCTATGCCGGGAAACCGGGCGGTGAATTGTTCCAGATGTTCTTTTCGCACTACCACGCTCATCTGAAAACCGTTCTTCATCCAGTTCCTCTGGAATTCGCGGAAGGGCTTGTCGTTCCAACGGTTGGATTTGGCGGTGTCATAGGTGAAGAACATTTCCATCCGTGCGTCGTACCCGTAGACGGTATAGACGTGGCCGGGAATGTAGACCAGCACCGGATATCCGGCATTCAAAAGGGTGAGCAGGGTGTCCTTGTCCCCCCAAAGGGTGGTGATCAGATGGTATCCCATCTGTTCCAGAAAGGTTTCCGCTTTCCACACAAAGGTGCCCCTTGAAAAGCCTTCCTTGATGGCATAGCTCAATTCACGGGTGCTGATCGGTTCCGGTTCGTAGAAGTTCAAGACCACCGAGAGCGAGTTGGGAAAGCAGGAGGCCGCCTGTTCAAAGGTCTGGTGGCGAACCGACAGGATTTTTCTGCCGGCGTCTTCGGAAAAGCGGGTGGCTTCGAAACTTTCGACGTAGCGTTTTGCTTTCCGGTAGACCGAATAATTTTCCGAATAGTCGGCCATCACCTTTTTAAAGCTGGCCAGAGCCGCCGCATAATCCTGATTCCATACCTGGAGGACCCCCTGCCGGTGGTGAAGTGAGGCGAGAAGTTCCTGATAATGGATGTGGGGAATGGCCTTGGCATACAGTGCCTTGGCGGCGGAAAACTGTCGCCGGTCCTCGAGAACCGAGGCGACGGTCAGCCCGAGGGTCACCGAATAGCCGGATACCACAATCGTGTGGAGGGTGATCAGGGGAATTCCGATCATAAAAACGGCCACCGCTTTTTGAAGCGATCTTCGAGACGCCCCTCGAAGAAGGTACATGACGGAAAAAAGAATGGCGCTCAGCAGAAGCCCGTAAAACAGCCGATCGGTAAACTGGGGCCGGTATTCGATGGGCGCCAGCCGCTGAAGCGGATAGATGACCAGCAGAAGGGCCAACCCGCTGAAAAGGGCGATGAAGCAGAAAGTCAGAAAAAGGGTACGAAACAGGGCTGGAAGGCCCCGATCGACATAGCCGTTTTCCTTTCGTAATCCATAGACAAAGCCGTATACCAGGCCGATCAGGGTCCAATATTTGAAGAGGTTGGCTTCTTCGGAGAAATAAACCGCGATCCGCTCCCCGAACAGCCAGAAATAGATCGACTGAACCAGATTGTTCAACCCGGGAAACAGAAAGCCAAAAAAGATCATCCAGGCCACGGCCCGGGAGAGAGACCAAGCCCCGGTGGGCGCCGGGGACGGCTCCGTGGCCTTGAGGATGAGAACCCACCGATACAAAAAGGCGGGCAGCAGCAGTACCAGGAACATCGCGGCATAGGCGATGCGGACCAGGCCGGGGCTGATGCTGAAGGTGAACAGAAGATAGGCGCACAAAATTAGAATCAGCAGCGCAATCCCTCCGAACAGACGGCCGACCGGATAGAATTTTCGGGTTTCATGAAAATAGTGGGTCATGAAAAAGGGGCCCAAAAACAGAGAATAGAGGATCAGCATCCATCCGTTGAGGGGTCGGTGATCGGTCATCAGAGCCCCTCCGGCGCGGGGAAGAAGTAGCGGTCGTCCAGCGGTGCATCACAATATCGATGCAGAAGATGCCGAACCATACTGTTATGGCTGTCTTCTTCCAACGCCTTTTCCAGGCGGCGCCGGGCCGTGGTTAGGTCGCCCGCTTGCACATCGACCAGCGTCTGATAGTAGCGGTAAAGGTCCGGTTTTCGGGCGGGCGGGGTGCGGAAATTTTCTTGGGGCCGCCCGAGTTTCGCCAGGGCGATATGACGCCACATATCGAATTCCGCATAAAAAGGATGGCGTTTGGATGCCGTCTGCAGATACCCGTTCCCGGCCTCATGCTTTCCCATCAGAAAAAGACGTCGGCCGATTCGAAAGGCGTCGGCGCAGTCGATGATGTCGCTTGAAAACGGCTTTTCCGCGGCCATTTCAAAGAAGAGATCCGGGGCTTCCAGATCATGACCGTGTTCCACCAAGAGCACCGCGAGGTCCATGCGGTCGCTGTCGCGGAGCGGAGCGGCCTGGGCGATCAAACTTTCGATTGCCCGAAGCCGGGCCGGACCTGTGGGCGCCTGAATGTCCTCGAGGGTGTGAAAGAAGACGTCCTGGTTATAGGGCCTCGGCTTCAGCATTGATTTGGCCGCGGCGACGGTTCGCAGATAGGACGCATAGGCTGAGAAAGGATTGGACCTTTCATCAGTGGGGATGGCGAATTTCAGGGACCAGGATTGGGGATCGGCGGCAAAGGCGACGGCGCGGTCCAGTTCAGCAAGATCGGACGCGGGGAACTGCTCCGGAAGGGCGCTATGGAGGCCTTTCGGGCTGAAAACGATCAGCGGACCGGAACAGTGGTTCAGAGCCTGTTCAAGATATTCGATCGGAAAAGGGGCCAGAATACGGGATAGGATATCCTGTTTGAAATCCGAGGCTTTATCGGCATCAAAATGGAGTTGAATCGCCTTTTCGGTCTTCTTCGGGGTGGTCAGCCGGAGCCAGCAGATGCCGGTGTTTTTATCCATTCGGAGAATCGTGGTCCAGTATCTTCTGCCGTCCAATCGAATGGTAAACAGGGGGTGAAACCCGTTTTCAAGCAATATGTCGACCATCTCCCACCGGGGCGGAAGAAAATCGACCTCCACCCCTGCGGCCAAGGCCACGTATCGGGTCTCATGCGGGGCATCGATATCCGGCAGCCGCCCCCGGGCCGACTTCGGCAGGGCGGTTTTGAAGTCGGCGATGAACCGGTCCAGATCCGGTTTGGAAATGGCCCCCTGGGCGAGCAGGGCGGTGAGCATGACATCCCAGTGGGGATGAATCGGTCTGAATATCGGCACCGAATCAACGTCGATGGAGGTTGTTCTCATTTCATCTGCAGTGATTTTGCGGGCCAGTCGGCACACATCCGAGTCCCGGGGAAAAGGGCCGTCTGTCTGACATGCCGTCAGCCCGGCGATCCGGTTCAGACGGTCGGTATCTCCTTCCAAAAAGGCTTCGGTATACAAGGCACGCATGCGTCGGGAGGCGGTATGGGCATCATTGAAATAGCCGCGGTATTTGTAAACCAGAAATTCCGGAGAGAGCCGGGCGTAATCGCGGGTCATCTTCTCAAATTGATAGGCGGAAATTTCAGCGGCGGCTTTCTGGGGCAATCCCAGAAGGCAGAGCCAGAGAAACACAAAAGAGAGTCCTTTGGTGGCTGTCAGGAAAAAGAACCGTCGCGAAAATTGGCCGAAGGTTCGGGCATCCCAATAATCCAGGGCCAGAACGGCTGCCAGCAGAATCGCTGCGAATTGGGTGAAGAACCCGCCCCGGACTCTCAGCCACCCATATAATGTGAGCAGAAGTGACAAGATCAAGAGATAGAATAAAATGAAGCAGGCGAAGAGAATGACTGTTCGGTTGATGGAAAGGCAGCCGCCGGCATTCAGCGCATGACCGGCCAACAGCAGGCAGAGGCCAGACATCAGAATCAGTATTTCCTGCCAAAAAGGAAGATCCTTGAGCCAATCCCCGGAGGATTTCACCGACCCCCGATTCAGTTCGATCAGGTCGAGAAAAGGCAGAAAAATAACCGAGGTAAAAAGTAGAACCAGCGCCAGTAAAAACCCGGCATGGGGGAGAAGGGCGTCATGAAAGTTCAAGGGCGTATGTTCCGCCTTCAAGTGCCGATTGGCGAACAGCACCGCCAGCCCGGACAGAGCCGGAATAAGCATCCACCAGGCCCCGATTTTGGGAACCACCACCTGAAGGCAAGCCGACAGCAATAAAAGAAAGGCCAGAAAAAAGGTCATCCCCAAATGGCGAATGATCCTCCCGAAACTGAACTCCCGCACCCGCAGCAGCGTGAAATGGGCCGGTGCCGGAAACAGAATCACATTCAGTGCAAACCAGGGCCAGGTACCGGACCGGCCTCGCCGTTCATCCACCCGGCCGATCGGAAAGCCTGTTTTTTCCTGCATAAAAGAGCGCCTAAAAGATAGATTTATCTTAATTATTGGGATTTATTGATTTTTATATTATTTGAATCGTATATATAATGATCAATATTGCTGGAAATGTCGGTAGGGCCTTCTGCGTCATCCCAGACTTTCCCCTCCAGAAATGGGAAATGGAACTTTTTTTGGTTTTTTTCATGGGGTATTTCGAGCTGCTTTATTCTTTCAGGTAAATCTTTGATGGTTGTAATTATTTCCATTGTTTCTCTCCAGAGAGAGTAATGGTGGTTATTCATTTTGCGTAGATCGACTGAACCGCTATCTTTCACCAATATCGGACAGGACCTTGCCTGCTGTCAATTGAAACCTGTAAAAAAGAGTGATCTGCATCGCATGGGTTTGTTCATGAGACTAACTCCGCTCACTCATGCCCTGAATCATCACAAAAAACACCGGCACGAACAGCACGGTCAGGAAGGTCGCCGCATTATGCCGCCGAAAACGGGGTTCCCGGGGGCCTGGCGGCTGGATGCGCCTGCGCCGGCGGCTACCAGGAAGGGGAATACCCCGAGGATCAATTTTACTAAAATCTTCCACGATCTCTATGAGTTACTAAGGGATATTCCCGCGGTAATCTTTATTCCTCGATAAACGAAGATCTTGGGATCACCGCAGGCAGGAGTAAGAAGCGGCGGCAGAATCTGCCGATATGATAGGGGATCAGGGTCGAAGACCCGATCCGAATATCTTTACCATCTAAATGTATTGATGAAGCAGTTCGAGCTGTCGTCATCGTCATCATCCGTATCCGTGGATTCGGGCAGCTGTGCGTTCAAATCCGCAAACACCCGATCTGCGAGCAGGGCGTGGGCAGCGGTGGTCGGATGTCTCTCATCCCAGAACAGATGCCCGGCACCCTCGAAATTGTTTTCGATGGAAAAATTGGGCGAGGGTTCGGTCACGTTGGTGAACCCGAATGCGGCGGGATTGTTTCGGATCTCCATGAAAAAACCATAGGCATCGAACGTATACAGGCCGACCTCCGGGTGTTCGACACTGAATTCATCAAGCATGTTGGCCAGTTCGGCGTTGAAGTTGAGCGTAAACTCGGTCGCTTCGGCGGCGTCCGCTGTCCCCAGGGTTTTGGGGATCGTGCCCAGGTCGGGCAGGTTGAGCACCAGAATATGCTCGGCACCGAATTCCACCAAGCGATCCATGGCGGTGTTGATGTTGTCCACCGCCTCCTGATAATCGCCGTCTCCGTTCAGAAAATCATTGCTGCCGGCCCACAGGATAAAAAGGCTATCCCCCGAAAGCGAGCCGGTTTCGGCGGCGATATAGGTAGACACCTGTTCCAGCAGGCCCGGCGGGGTCAATCCATCCGTTTGGGCACCGCCGAGAGCGATAGCGGTTTTGGAGACATCCAGGAGCTCCGGATCGACCAGGTATTCCACCCACACCGGACCGTTGGACAAGCGGCCCTGATAATAGATTTCCGGATCAGGCCGCGACTGGTCTTCAAAGAAAAGAAGATTGCCGTCATCCGAGAGGCTGTCGCCGAATACGACGATTTCATCGAAATCGGCTGCGAATGCGCCGGCGGTGAAGAAGATCGAGAAGAACAGTATCGTTGCTATAGCGGTTTTCCTGATGACGGCGTTCATTTTTCACCTCCGGACGGGCGACGTTGCAGGGAACGAACAGCGGAACTCTTTCCGCATCGAATTTCCAGGCCGGACTCACACCCCAAGGCGTGTGCAATAAAAATTTTCATCCATAGACCTCCTTTTTAAATTAAGCGAAATATCAAAATCTACTTTTTTAATGATTAGGCGTCTATCAGGGGAAACTCTGATTTCCCCATGCGGTTTCTCTGAAGGTATTTTTTCTAATTTTATCTTCACCCTCCATTCATGGGGTATACTATGTACAAACATTTCCAATCGGTTCGTGAAATATTCTCCTTGCGCCTGTTCTCTCATTTGGTATATGTCACGGATCAGCGATAGCATAAAACCTTCTTACAGCAGGAGGAGATCCCATGTCCTTCGCCCTTTATCAGGAACGATTCGCCTGGTTCGACCGGCAGGTCCGTGCGTCTCGGTTTCCGAATGCCCGCCACCTGGCCGAGCGGTTTGAGGTGTCTCACCGAACCGCGAAACGGCTGATCACCTTCATGAGAGACCGCCTGCGCGCGCCGCTGGTCTATAATCCCAGGGAGCGCGGGTATGCCTACGAGGATTCCGCCTTCGAACTGCCGCGAATTCCGGTGGCCCAGGAGGAGCTTCTGGCGGTGCTTCTATCCCGCCGGCTCCTGTCCGGCACCGCCGGCGGGTTTATCAGTGATGCCATCCGGCGGTTCGGGGAAAAGCTGATGGCCGACACGGCCGAACTGGGGCTGTCTCCGGACCGGCTGCAGGAAGGGTTTTCCGCCTCTTGGCACGGCTACAGTTCGGTGTCTGCCCAGGTGTTTCAAACCGTCTGTTCGGCCCTGCTGGACTGCCGCCCTCTGGCGATCGAATACCAGTCCCCGGTATCGGACCTGCCCACCCGCCGGGTTGTGGAACCCCACCATCTGAAATTTTATATGGGCTCCTGGGTGATGTTCGCATGGTGCCGCCTGCGAGATGGGTGGCGTATCTTCTTTCTGTCGCGGATGCTGTCTCTGGCGCTGCTGGAGGAGACGTACGAACTCCGCCCGGCAGAAGAATGGCGGTCGGTGCTGGCCGGTGCTTTCGGATTGTTCCAGTCGGGGGATCACATTTCGGTGGTGCTGCGATTTACCCCCCACCGCGCCCGGTGGATTCGGGAGCAGGTCTGGCATGAAGACCAGCAGATGGAGGAACTGCCCGACGGCGGGGTGCGGCTGACCTTTCCGGTGGCTGATTTTCGGGAGGTGAAGATGATGATTCTGGGGTTCGGGGCGGATGTGGCGGTGGAGTCGCCGGCGGCGCTTCGGGGGGAGATTGAGGATGAAAT
>JBKHDE010000209.1:0-8291 GCA_046541495.1 Desulfococcaceae bacterium | reverse complement strand
CGGAAAAGCATCGGCCACCGCCTGAAGCAGCGGTCCCCCCACCTTTCCGCCGCCGGCACTCGCCACGATCAATCGTGCATCCTCGGGAATGCCGGCCGCTTCTCGAATCCGTTGCCGGGCCCGGGCAGGGGGCTGGGAGGTGATGAAACCGGTATAGACCACCGGTACCGTAATCTCGTTCACCCGGGAGAAGGTCTCCTCCAGCCGCACCAGGGCGGGGTCGGCATGAACCAGGAGGCCGTCGAAACAGCGGTTCAGGGTGGTGATCACCCGGTTTTCATAGGCGCGGACGTCCTCTTTTTCCACCAGAATATCCCGCAGACTGCACACCACCCGGCACCGCGGCAGGCTTCCGTCTCGAAGGGCCTGCAGAATGGGGTCGAGTTCAAAACGGAATTTTTTTCGGCCGAAAGGATACAGCTCCACCAGAAGGCGATCGGGTTTTTCCCGCCTGAAAAGATCCATCAGCAGAGACCGGCGCTCCGCCATGACCGAATCCACCGACCGGTTCGGCTCGGTGGTGAAAAAACCCTGGAAATCGCTGTCCATCATCAGCCCGGGCAGGCGGATTTCCCGAACATGGGCCGGCACCGGGGCGTTTACCTCCGCACCGCCGGTGATCAAAATCACCTCATGTTCGGCCAGGGCTTTGCAGATTTCCAGGGTCCGCATATAATGACCCATTCCCAATACATGCTGGCAGTAAAGAATCAGCTTCATGGATGCACCGACACCAGAGACCGGGCATTGATTTTTTCAACGGCCAGTCCGCCCTCGTCATGAATTAAGTAATGAAGATGAAGCGGTTTCAGGACCGGAGGCTCCGTGGGCAGAAATTCCCGATCGAGCAGTCCGTACACCAGGCATTTGATCACGCCTTCATGGATCACCACCAGAATCCGACAACCGGGCCATTCCTGATACGCATCCTTCAATGCAGCCCGGCTTCGGTTCCGGACCTCCCATCGGGCCTCTCCCCCCGGCGGCCGAAAGGACCAGCCGGCGCCCTGCATATCCTCCCACAGCTTTGGACTTTCTTCTCGCACCTGAACAAAGGTTTTACCGGACCAATCCCCCCAGTCCTTTTCCCGCAGGCGGGAATCGGTGGTCAAGGGCAGGTCCAGGCTTCGGTTGATCAATTCCGCGGTTCGAAACGCCCGGCCCAGATCGCTGGCGAGAATGCGATCCCAATGCAAACCACGCAGAAATGCGGCCCATTGCCGGGCTTGCATCTCTCCCTGCGAAGTCAGCGGGGAATCCGCCCGCCCCTGAATCCGCCCTGCCCGATTCCAGAGGGTTTGGGCATGGCGGATCAGACCGAATCGGGTGGATGGGGTCCGGGAGGATAGGGAATGAGTCGGTTCAGGCGCGTCCATTTTTCAAATTCCGGTTGACGATGTTCACAAGGACCGTCTCCATTCGGCGGTAATTCCGGGCCAGATCATGGTGCTCCCGCACATGGAAGGCCGCGGCCGTCCCCATCCGCTCTCTCAGGTTCGAATCGGTCACCAATCGCCGCACCGCCCGATCAAAGGCGCCGGCGTCAAACGGAGGGGTGAGCAGGCCGGTCACTCCGTCTTTCACTACTTCAGGAATCCCGCCGTTGTCAAATGCAGCCACCGGAAGTCCGCAGGATTGGCTCTCCAGAAAGACCATTCCCAGGGATTCCCGAATCCCCGGAAAGACAAAAAGGTCTCCGGCGCTGTAAAATCGGTGCATTTCCTCCCTGGATACCTTCCCCACGAACCGGCAACGGTCCGGCAGATAGGCCTCGGCCAGTCGCACCAGCCGGTCTCGCTCCTTCCCTTCTCCGGCAATGACCAGATAGAAGGACAATCCTTCCCGGAACAGTCGACCGCAGGAACGGATGGTCCAGTCCAGCCCTTGGGATTTGACATCCGGCCGAAACATGGCCGCGGATAAAATGACCGGTTCATCCCCGGTCTTCCAGGCGCGGCGAAGCGCCTGTCTTGCCCGGGGGTCGAATCGAAAATCAGCCGGGTAGATTCCCGGCGGCACATAGGTCAGCCGATCTTCCGGCAACAGCCTGCGGAGGTTTTTCAGATCCATCTTTCGATTGGAAAATACATGCCGGGCCGCCGACAAGGCCCGGCGGTTGAGATAAAACCCGGGCCGGGTGCGCCAATTCTTTCGCCGTTTGGTGGAATAGATTCCCTGAAAGATAAGATAAGGAATGCCGCAGCACTTGGAAAGGTCCGGCCCCAAAACATCCGGGGCTTTGTAGTAGGTATGATAGGTGAGCCAGCAGTCCGGCCGCCATCGGGCCAGCCGGCGCCCCGCGCGTCGGTACTCCCGAATCGCCGAAAGCCAATTCCAGGGGCGCCGATAGATCCAGCGGGCCCGCAGGGTGCTCACCATCCGGATATCATGACCGCAGCCCGCCAGATACGCATGAAGTCCGGTGGCGATGACCAGATCCCCGGACGGATGCGGATGGCCCAGAGGTTTAAACGGCGCATAAAAGGCGATCTTCATAATGGGCACGGGGTCATATTCGGGGTCATGATCACCGTTTCGGCCACCCCAGGATATGTCGAAACAATGATCAAGGCCGGCAATGGCTATTTCAGCAGCGGCTGTTCCCGGCGGTAGATCCCGGCCAGATCCTGAATCAGACGCCCATTGTCGAATTCCCGTTTCACGAATTCCCGGGCCGCCGGAATCATCCGCTCTCGCAGGTCGGTGTCGGTGAGCAGGCGCATTATCGCATCGGCCAGCGCATCGGGCTGTCTCGGGGGAACCAGCAGCCCGGTTTCTCCATTCCGAATCAATTCCGGAAGGGCCGACACCCGGGTGGCCACGGCGGGCACCCCCATCGCCATCGCCTCGATCAGGACATTGGGAATGCCGTCCCGGTCGCCGTTCGGCGCGATTTCGCATCCCAGCACAAAGAGATCGGCCTGTCGATACCGATCCAGCACCTTCTCATGGGGAAGGGTTCCCAGCCATCGGCAGTCGTTCTCCAGCCCCAGTTTCCGAATCAGGTCCAGAATCGGGTCCCGGTCATCTCCGTCCCCGATCAGATCGTGCTGAAATTTTAATCCCCGGTCTTTTAATTTCCGAAGCGCCCGGTAGACGGTGGGTAGCCCCTTTTTGGGCACCAGCCGGGCCACCGTCAGCATGCGATAGGGTTCGGTCGGGGGGCTTTCTTCGGAGTCTGCCGAAAAAAGATCCATATCGATGCCGTGATACACCCGGTAAATGGAGGTGGATTTCGAAACAGCGAGATTCTCTAAATAGTCCCGATTGTAATCGGTACAGGTTACCACAAATCGGGCGAGGGCAATCTTCTCCCGCAGCTGGTCGGGATTTGAGGTATATATGTCCTTGGCGTGGGCGGTAAAACTGAACGGAAGTCCGCTTAAAAGAGAGGCGAAAAGCGCCACCGAAGATGGGGAATGGGCGAAATGGGCATGCAGATGCACCACCCCGCGGCCGGGCAGAAAGCGGTGCACCAGGTATCCGGCCTGTAGCAGGTGTTTGAGGGTCGCCGATTTGCGGGAGCGCAAAAACCGTTCAAAAGCCATTCGCAGGGCTCTACCATAGGCGCGGGGCGTTTTCAGGGCCAGCAAAAAATTGTGGTAAAACAGCCGGGGCAGAAATCGAAGCAGTTCATGGGGCAAATAATCCGCCTCCGCCCGAATCCGCTTGACGCTTTCATGGGTAAAAGCTTCCCGAGGATGGCGCATGGAAAAGATGCGGATGGAAAACCCGAGTTTTTCCAGCAGCAGGATCTCATTGGAAATAAAAGCCTCGGAAATGCGGGGATACCCCTTGAGGATCATTCCCAGCACCGGCGTGGGGAAGGCGGTCATCGGTGTCCGTTCCGAAATTCCCACAGGCGGCTGCGCATGATCTCAAAGCCGGTCATTCCGCTGCTCTGAAAAGCATGAATGGCCGCAATGAAGGGTTCGGGATGATCCAGCAGATGAAACACTTTTTCGCCCATGGATACCGGTGACAAGTTGTGCCAAGGGATGTAGTCGATCAAGTTCTGCCGGTGAAATCGCTCGGCCCGAATCAACTGCTCCATTCGGGGGGTTTCCCGGGGAATCAACAGGGCGATCTTTCCCTGGCTCAAAATTTCACACAGGGTGTTATAGCCGCCCATGCTGATGACCAGGTCCGCCGAAGCCAGCAGTTTTTCCATTTGACGGTAAAAATGATAGGCCCGAACCCCGAGTTTTTTGGCCCGTTTGAAAACCGATATCCGCTGATCCTTGGGCATGAACGGTCCGGTGACCAGGACGCTTCTGAACGGAAGGGGAAACCCCAAGGATTCGAGCATGGATAAATAGGCATCCATCACCGGAAACCCGTCGCCGCCGCCCCCGGTGGTCACGACCACCAGCTTTTGACCCTCTCGAATGCAGTGGCGCTTGCGCTCCTTTTTTACCTCGGCGGCCGGCGGTACCTTCCTCGGAATATACCCGGTAAAGTACATCTTTCGGCTGATCGATTCCGGAATGGCGTATTCCGATATGGGATCGTAAAAGGACTGAATTCCATAAATCCAGATCTCGCTGTAAAGTCGATCCAGGATTTCATAAATTCCCTTCTTTTCCCAGCTCCTGCGCACCGTTTCACTGTCGTCCATGATATCCCGAAGCCCGAGAATGGTTCGGGTCTGGGGCCGGCTGCGCCGAAGCCATTGAAGGGTCGGCAGCACCTCCTTTTTCAGGCCGAGCGGTTCTTTGTCCACAATAAACAGGTGGGGTTGAAAGGTCTTGGTGGTGGCGGTGATGATATTCTTTCGAATCTCCAGGGCATGCTTGGCATTGATTTTAATGGAAAGGGGCAGGTATTCTTCATTGGTTTTTTTGATCATTCCGGGAATGCGAACGAAATCGATCTGTTCGGGAAAATCGAACCGGCCTGCAATGGGTGATCCGGTCAGGATCAGGATGTTGATATTCCGGGCCCGCAGGTGGGAGGCCACCGCCATCGTCCGGCGGATATGACCGAGACCGTAGGTGTCGTGGGAGTACATAATGATATTGTAAGTGGAGGTCTTCGCCATTCACCGCCGATCCCTGTTCAGGTTTCGCATTCTCTATGGAACGTGGTTCACGCCTCCCCTTTTTAGGACTCGCCGTTCCGTCTCGTCAAGGTCTTTTTTTCTTAAAATTTCGAGCCCCTCCGGGGTTTGTCAAAAGAGGGTGAGTATAGTAGGATGACTCCATGAATTTCTCTGGTCTCAGTTTTGAGCGGCGATGCAAATCTGAGATCCAGCGCGGTGAACCCACGGAGGTCTTCCTATGAATACCCCACAGCAACAGCTGATTCTGCTGAAGCACTTTTTCAGCGGAATCGACGATCACAGCCTCTTCAGTTCAGGTGACCCGAATCTATTTCAGAACCTGCGTCGGCAGGTGCGGGAGGCCTTTTTCGATCTCCTCCTTCGCCACCGGCCTTTTCTGGAAAGCGAAACCGGTCTGGCCTGGCCGTATCGGGAATTCGAAAAACGCGCCGCAGTAATGGAAACGGCGGCCCGGCAGGGGGAAACCGCTTTCATCCAAAAACAGGCCCTGCTTTTTCTGGCGCTCCTTCCGTTCCCTGGTCAATGGAAATGGCTGATTCGGGCTGAATCCGCGGCCGGCCAAGACCCGGAAATTCAAACCCTTCTGGCTTCGGAACAAAGAAAGATCGCAGCCAAAATTCAAAAAAAATCCCAAAAAAAATTCAAGGTGCGCCATTTCTGCCAGGTCCTGAAGCGCCCCCGGCTGCCGCAAGAAAAAGGCATTCTGCGGGTTTTTTCCCTCCCCTACCTGTTTGCCGACCTCCGGCTGCTGAAACGACTCCACCAGGAGTACCTGATCTATGTCGAACCGCCCTGGGGCGTTCTGGCCCGGCACACCTGGCTGCGTGCTTTCGCGCAAACCGCCGACCCGTGCATCATCGGAACCGGCGGGCAGGAGGATGCCGCGTTTTTGAACACCCAGGAGGGGATTATCACCACCCGCCTGGCCCACGGGGATTTTTTAGAAGAAGAAGACGTGCCGTTGGGACATCGGAAACGGTTTGATCTCGTCTTCAACGCCACTTTTGACGATATGGAACGGAAACGGCACGGGTTCATGCTCGACCTTCTGGTCCGGCCGCCGCTGGAACATATCACCGCCTTGTTCATCGGCCGGGGAAACCCAAGGAATGTCGATGCTTGCAAACAGGCGGTTCAGGATCGAGGACTCTCGACACGGGTGACCGTCTTAGGCAACCTGATGCGGAAAGATGTACCGGAACGGCTCGCAGCCTGCCGGATCGGGGTACAGACCTCTTTGCATGAAAACGCCTGCCGCTCGATTTATGAATGCTTCCGGTCCGATCTTCCCTGCCTTGTCACCTCCTCGATGGCCGGATTTAATTTCGATCTGATCACCCCTGAAAACGGTTTGGTGGTGTCGGATGGAGACCTGCCCGGCGCCATTCTGGAGACACTGAACCGACCGGATCGGTTTTCTCCGCGGCGTTGGTTCCTGGAAAATTCCGGCAGCCGGCATTCCAGCCGTCGGCTGAATCGGGAGTTCAAAAACCTGTTTTCGGCTCTGGGATATTCCTGGCGGGAAGACATCGTCCCCCTGGGCAGCAGCGGGGCCACCCGTTATGTGAACCAACGCGACTATGAGGCATTTCTTCCGGAGTTCAGAGCCCTGCTGGACATCCTGAACCCTTTTCTTCCCATACCGCTGAGCCTCGATTAAGAAATCAGCCTTGACTAAATTCGATGAATGGGTCAAGGATAGTGTCGACTCAACCACTTAAAATCACCAGACAATCACAAGGAATCAAAAATGGAATTCGTACCGGTGATCGGGCTGGAAGTCCATGCCCAATTAAAAACCAACACCAAAATTTTCTGCAATTGTTCCACCGCCTTCGGGGCCCCGCCCAATACCCATGTCTGCCCGGTGTGCCTGGGCATGCCGGGGGTGCTGCCGGTGCTCAACAAAAAGGTGGTGGAATACGCCATGATGATGGGCCTGGCCACCCACTGTGAGATTCGGCGGGAGAGCCGTTTCGCCCGAAAAAACTATTTTTATCCGGATCTTCCCAAGGGATACCAGATCTCCCAGTACGAGCTGCCGATCTGCGAACACGGGTATATCGAAATCGATGTGGCGGACGGCAAAAAGCGCATCGGCATCACCCGGATTCACATGGAAGAGGATGCCGGAAAGCTGATCCATGATCCGGACCGGCCGATCAGCCATGTGGACCTCAACCGGACCGGGGTGCCGCTGATCGAGATCGTCAGTGAACCGGATATCCGCTCTCCGGAGGAGGCCGGGGCCTATCTGCGAAAAGTGCGGTCCATCCTTCGGTATCTCGGCATCAGCGACGGCAATATGGAGGAAGGAAGCTTTCGGTGCGATGCCAATATCTCGATCATGCCCAAGGGGACGGATACCTTCGGCACCCGAGCGGAATTGAAAAACCTGAATTCATTTAAATTCGTGGAAAAAGCGCTGGAATATGAAATCATTCGTCAGCAGGAGGTGCTCGAAGACGGCGGGAAGGTGGTCCAGGAAACAAGACTCTGGAATACCGACCAGGGCGTCACCACCTCCATGCGCGGCAAGGAGGAGGCCCACGACTACCGGTATTTTCCCGATCCCGATCTGCTGCCCCTGGTGATCGAATCGGATTGGATCGAGGCGATCCAGGCCAGGCTGCCGGAGCTGCCGGATGAAAAGGAGGAACGATTCATTCGGGACCTGGGGCTTTCCACCTATGATGCCGGGGTCCTCACCGCCGGCCGGGAGATCGCCGACTATTTCGAAGCCGCCTTGAAAACCGACTCCAATCCCAAACAGATCGCCAACTGGATCATGGGGCCGCTGCTGGGGCTGCTCAATGCAGAGGGGAAAACCATTCAGGAATCCCCGATTCCGCCCGAACATCTGGCGGAGTTGGTCCGACTGATCGAAGACGATGTCATCAGCGGCAAGATCGCCAAAACCGTCTTTGAAGAAATGGCGGTCTCCGGCAAACCGCCCAAGGGGATCGTGGAAGAGAAGGGGCTGGTTCAGATTACCGATGCATCCGCCATCGAACCGCTGGTGGATACGGTATTGGCGAACAATCCGAAGCAGGTGGCGGATTATAAATCCGGGAACGCCAAAATCTTGGGCTTTTTTGTGGGGCAGGTGATGCGGGAGACGAAGGGGAAGGCCAATCCGAAGCTGGTGAATGAGGTGCTTAGGAAAAAGCTGGCGGATTAGCCCCAAACGACGCAAAAAGCCGGAAGGATCTACTCCTTCCGGCTTTTT
>JBKHDE010000208.1:0-8358 GCA_046541495.1 Desulfococcaceae bacterium | reverse complement strand
CCGGTAATATGCGGCTTGATATCCAAAATCGGTGTCCCGTCGAACATATCGATCCCCCGTACATCGATTGTATTGCCCTGGACGCCGGTGACCTCCACCACCGATAATCCGATGGGATTGGGCCGTCTGGGCGAGCAGATGCTGAAGACGCCTTTGGCTTCGGATTTGTGGGGCGGGGTCTGGAACAGCAGGCCTTCGGAAAAGGGCGGGCTTTTGTGGAAATGAAACAGCACCACAATCTTCTGCCCGGGTTCGATGTCGCGCAGGCCCGGGGCGAATTCGGGGTAGATTTCCAGGGTGCCTTCCACATTCGACAGGCTCCAGTGGCGGGGCAGGTCGACGGCGTCGGTGTGGACGACACCGATGGGCGTCATGGTCACGTTCATGCGGTTCTCCTTTCGAATACGAAATTGATTAGGCGCCTACCGGGCACGAGAGTTCACATTTGCGGCAATATTGAATCACCAGATCGCCGGAACCATTCTCTCCTGCCGCCGGATCGGGCGCCGGATGGCGCTCGTTCAGCCGCATCTGCCCGCCGCACCGCTGTCGAGAATAGGCCCCGTTTTCAAACGCCTTCATGGGGCAGGCCCGGCGGCAGGGTTCGTCGCAGGTCTCGCACGGCGAAAACGGCTCGCGAAGTCGGGTCGGGGCCAGGTCGGCCTCCACCAGAATCCCGCGCAACCGAATCCGGGGGCCCAGTTCCGGGTGCAGAAACAGGTTGTTCCGGCCCACGATCCCCAGGCCGGCCAGCACCGCCGCGTCTTTGAGAAACACCCCGCCCCGTTCCACATAGTAGGGCAGCTGCACCGCACCCAGGCCAAACCGGTCCCCGAGAAACGCGATCACTTGGTCGGATATCTCCATGAGCTTACGGTTGCCGAGGGTATTGCCCCGGCTCCACCAGTCCAGGCGGGGCGCCTCCTCGGGATGCGGCAATCCCAGAACCAGCACCGATCGGGCATCGGCGGGCCAGGTCGGGTCCGGTTCTCCGTCCAGGCCGGCGGCGGTTTTCCACGCCTCCGCCTCGGCGCGGTAAGAGGCGCCTTCCAAAACCTCCGATAAAACCGCGATCCCCGCTTTGACCCCGTGGGTCGATTCGATATGCTCGGTGATCCGGGTAGTGAGAGTGCTGTGTTTATCCATCGGGCGGTCCTCCTTTGCAATCAATGGGGCGTTTCAGATTCCTCGTCTCCCCATCCATAGCATATCCGTCGCGAAAAATTGAGGATGTATTTCAGGGAGCGAATATGATAAAATCTGATGTAAAGAAAACTGAAAATCCATAATCAAAAGCCGAGTCAAAAACACCAATGGGAATCAAAGAAAGAAGTGCACAACGGCGCAAACGAATAAAAGCCAACCGAGCCGCGGATTTCAAAGCGGCCGAGGATTGGGATCTGGATTTCTGGCAAAGCCAGACCCCTCAGCAGCGACTGTCTGCTCTGGTTGCGATTCGAAAAGATGTTTTAAAAGTACAAAAAGCCCGTAAGCAGAACAAAATGCCAAGCTGATCCGTTCAATCATGGATGCCGTTCAAGATTTCGAAGACATGCTGGCCCTTCTGGAGAAACATAGGGTCCTGAACAGCCTGATCCGGATTAAAAGCAGGATCGACCATCCCCGCCATCAGGAGGATGCACGGGTTCTCCGGGAAGTCAGAAGACGACAAACCGGCCGAAACAGGAATAAGAAGTAAAAAGTTCCAATCCCTCCGGTTGTCATTTATCGACTTTGGGGACCGGCATTCGGCACGAATATGCGTTACCGTCACTGTTTCATCAATGAGCATGTGATTTCCGGGTTTTTCTCACTTTACATCCTCCCCCAAACATGCCATTGGTTTTAATAACAAGCCCTTGCCGATAACCGCGGAAGCCCGACAGGAGTTAAAGTTGCTATGAAAATTCGGCTGGATCTTTCTTCTCACTGCGTGGAAACCGAAATCAAACGCCTGCACAACCGTTCCCTCTCACGCTATTTCAAGGCGGATGCGTCTGAAAAAGTCCGCCTGGAAACCACCATCGAATGCCTGCACCAGGCCCTGACGCGAATGGATTTCGGTCGTCTTCGCACCGACCATCCCGCACTGGCCGGGTCCACGACACAGGAGGTGACCCTGTGCCGGGAAAACGAACGGCTGCGGATTCTGGTGGACGGGCGGCCGGTCCCCGGGGCCGACCTGTAAACAAAAAGGGCATGGCGAATGCCGAAAATCCGTTCGGACATTCGCAACACACCACCACTCGTTTTCCACTGAAAGGGGGCGCCATGAAAAAGAACTACCGACAGGTTTCCATGGGATTTTCAGATCAAACATTCAGGGAAGGCCGCCACATCATCTACATCTACAACGATGACGTCGAACGAAAACGGACCATGGCGAAGTTTTTTCGGCAGGGTATTTTCGAAGAAGACAAGGTGCTCTATATGGTGGACGATATCTCCCCGGAAGAAATGGAAAAGGAGCTGACGGATCTGGGCATTAACCTGGAGCCGGGCCAGACCGATTTCGATCTGCGAAACGGCCATTATTCCCTGTGCCCCGGGGCCTATTTTTCACCCGAGTTCATGCTCTCCATCGTGGGGGAGTATTACGACCAGGCGATTCAAGAGGGGTATGCGGGGGCCCGGGGGGCCGGGGAGATGTCCTGGGCCCTGATCGAGGGGCGCTCCACCGTGCCGGATCTTCTGGAATACGAATCCCGGCTCACCGAGATTCTGGAAGATCACCCGTTGACCACCGTCTGCCAGTATGATGCCCGACGATTCGACGGAGCGTTGATCATGGATATGCTGAGCGTCCATCCCATGATGATCGTTCGGAGCCAGCTGGTTAACAACCCGAGCTATGTGGAAAAAGACACCTTTTTGGAAGAGTATCGGGAGCGCCTTCAGCGAGATCAGAAAGCCGAATAGGATATTATGCCGCCCATCGACCCGGGTATTCTGGAACAGATCATTCTGCTGCAAAGCACCCTTCACGTCATGCAAGACGATCGGGGAATGGCGAAATTCCTCTGCAGGGGGTTGTCCCGCCTGCCCTCCCTGGCGTCGGTCAGCATCTATATCGGTGAAAAACTGATTTCGGAGGAAGCCCCCGCACCGTTTGCGAAAGAAGATTGCCGGCGGCTGTTTCGAATACTTTCCGACGGCCGCTTTACCGCCGATGAACAAAACGCCTTTGAATCCCAGTTCCGGGATCAATTTCAGGCCCGTTGGCTGAGGATCGAAACCGCCCTCAAACTCTATGGGGTTCTTCTGATCGAGCATCCGGAACCCTGTTTCGACAACCTCGCGCCCTACATCGAAAACACCCTCAACATCATGGCCCTGGTGATCGAAAACAATCGCCAGAAGACCGAACTGATGAATCATCAGGCGGTGCTGGAAAATCTGGTTCTGAAACGGACCCGGGCATTGCAGAAAAACGTCCACCGGCTTGAAGTCGAAGTCGCCGAGCGCAGGCGGGCGGAAGATCGGCTGTCCGAAGCATTGGCCTGGCATGAGACCCTGTTCAACGGATCACGGGACGCGGTCTTCATCAGTGATGCATCCGCCCGATTCATCGAGGTGAACGATGCCGCCTGCCGTCTGACCGGATACGACAGACCGGAACTGCTGACCATGCGGATTCCGGATCTGCATGAAGAGATCGACCTGGATGCATTCCGAAAATTCCACGGCCGTATCATGGCCGGGGAGGCGATCGTCAGCGAAGCCCCGATCCTTCGAAAAGACGGGCAAAAAATCGATACCGAATTCAACAACCAGCGGGTGGTGATCGGCGACACCGCTTACATGCATACCGCGGCCCGGGACATCTCGAAACGAAAACAGGCCGAGAAGGCCCTGCGGGAGTCCACCGAACGGTTTCAGAAGGTCTTCAACAGCCAGCTGGATGCCATTTTCGTGCTCGACGCCGAAACCCCGGCCCGCATCATCGACTGCAATACGGCGGTCACCCGAATTTTCGGGTATGAGCCTCAGGAACTCATCGGCCGAACCGTCCGCCGTCTGTTTGTGGATGAAAACCGTTTGGATGCGTTTCAGAAAAAACTGTATCAGCGTATGAAATCCGAAGGCGTTCTCAAAGATATGCCGTTTACCATGAAACGAAAAGACGGCGCCGCCTTTCCCTCCGAGCACACGGTACTAGAATTGACCAATGAGATCGGCGAGCGCACCGGCTGGATTTCGGTGATCCGGGACCTGACCGATCGCAAACAGATGGAAGACCGGCTTCGCCAGGCCCAGAAGATGGAGGCCATCGGTGCGTTGGCCGGGGGCATCGCCCATGATTTCAACAACCTGCTGTTTCCCATTCTGGGCATCTCCGAAATGCTGCTGGAGGACCTGCCGCCCGGCGATCCGAACCACGACAGCGCGGGCGAAATCTACAAGGCGGCTCGACGGGCCGGTGAGTTGACCAACCAGATTCTCTCCTTCAGCCGGCAGACCGACCATAAAAAATCGCCGATCGAGGTCCAGGCGATTCTGAAAGAGGTGCTTAAGCTGAGCCGCGCCACCATCCCGGCTTATATCGACATCCTTCAGGATATCCAAAAAGACTGCGGCCCGGTGCTGGCCGATCCCACCCAGGTGCATCAGATCGCCATGAACCTCATCACCAACGCCTACCACGCCGTGGAACCGGAAGGGGGCCGAATATCGGTGCGGCTTCGAGAGATCGGAGAGAGCCCGGCAGAGATGACCGACACCCCGCTTCGCCCGGGACGCTATGTCCGGCTGACCGTTTCCGACACCGGCTGCGGCATCGAACCGGCGGTGATGGAGAAAATCTTCGAACCCTATTTCACCACCAAGAAAAAAGGAAAGGGAACCGGGCTCGGCCTGTCGGTGGTCTACGGCATCGTCAAGGAGCACGGCGGAGAAATTCGAGTGAGCAGCGAACTCGGACAGGGGACCGCCTTTGATGTCTACCTGCCGGTGGTGAAGCCCCCTTCCCGAACAGCGACGGCGGATGCGGCGGAACCCTTCCCCACCGGTACGGAGCGGGTGATGATGGTGGACGATGAAGCCCCCATCGTTCGGCTGGTCACCCAAATGCTGGAACGGCTCGGGTATCAGGTGACGGGCAAAACCGACAGTATCGATGCATTGGAAGCCTTCAAGGCCGATCCCGATGGCTATGATCTGGTCATTACCGACGTGTCCATGCCCCATCTGCCCGGGGATCGATTAAGCCGGGAGCTGATCGCCGTCCGCCCCGATCTGCCGATCATCATCTGCACCGGGTTCAGCGAAAAAATCGACCCGAAGATCGCCCGCTCGCTGGGTATCCGCGGCTTTCTCATGAAGCCGATCGTCAAATCCGACCTGGCCCGCCTGGTCCGCAAGGTTCTGGATGAAAAGCAGGAGGGCTGATGGCGCCCGTATGCTCCTTCTGTAAAAAAATACGGGATGATGCCGGTTACTGGACCCGTATCGAATAATACATCAAGGATCACTCGACCGCTGAACTCTCCCACAGCATCTGCCCGGACTGCGCTCGGAAACATTATCCGGATCTGGATGTGTACGATTAGCCCCTTCGTTTTCTGCCTTTCCTCCCTTTTCAGCCGGGTTGCTTTTCAATTTCACTTCATATAGGCTTCAACTGTTAGTCAATCTACTGTTTTAGTGTGGGGAGGTCAGGCATGGACATTTTGGATCACCAACCATCTCAGCGGGATCTTGAAACCATCCGGGAAGAACACCGGAAACCGATCCGAAAAAGGTCCGCTCCCCTCAAACGATTCCGCATCTGGCTCATCGCCTTCCTTCTGCTCGGAGGCGCGGTTTGTTTTCCCGTTTCCGCTTCGGCCGACACCCCGGAACCGTCACGGGTCCTGGTGCTTCACTCCTATCACCAGGGATTTTCCTGGACCGATGCCTTGCAGCGGGGGTTTGAAGAGACCTTTGAAGCGGCGCCCATGGAGATTGAACTCTCCGTGGAGTATCTCGATACCAAACGCCATCCGGGCCGTCTTCTCTTCGACCATTTGGCCCATGTCTACGCCGCCAAATACCAGCGGTGGCGGCCCGACCTGATCCTCTCCTGCGACGATGACGCCCTCGCGTTTCTGTTTCAATACCGGAACACCCTATTCCCCGGCGTGCCGGTGGTCTTCTGCGGTCTCAACGTGGAGGATTACGACCCCGCCATACTCGATGACCGGGTCGGCTACACCGGGGTGGTGGAGCGGCTCGATCTGGCCGCCACCATCGACCTGATCCTCAAAATGCAGCCGAATGCGACCCGGATCGCCTTTATCCACGACCGAACCACCTCGGGTATAGCGGATCGTCAGACCATCGCCGCTTTGGCGCCGCGATATGCCGACCGAATCACCTTCATCTATCCGGACAACGGACGCAATCCCGACCTCGGGATCAGCGAAGCGGAACTGCTGTCCTTCCTTCGGAATCTGCCGCCGGATTCCGCAGCCTATTTTCTCGGCTTCTTTCGGGACCGGTTCGATACCCCGCTGGCCCTGGATACCATCATTCCCCGCATTTCCGAAGCATCTCCGGTGCCGGTCTATTCCCATGCCGAGGCATTTCTGGGCTACGGCATTCTCGGCGGCAAACTCCTGTGCGCCGAAATCCACGGGCGGTCCACCGCCGAAAAGGCCCTGCGCCTGCTGGCGGGTGTGATAAACCAGCAGATCACCACCACTGTCGCTTACCGGATTCGGAACAAACAGGGCCATTTTATCTGGGTCGAAACCACCGGCAAAACCATTCGGAATCCGCAGACGGACGAGATCGAGGAGATCATCGCCGTCACCCGGGATATCACCGAGCGAAAACAGGCCCAGGAGGAACGCCTGCGGATGGAAAAACACCTCCAGAAGGTACAGCGGCTGGAAAGCCTCGGGGTCCTGGCCGGGGGCATCGCCCACGATTTCAATAATATCCTGATGACCATGCTGGGCAATATCGAGCTGGTCAAAGACACCGTTTCCGGAGATTCGACAGCCCGAAACCAGTTGGAGGAAACCCTGAATGCGGGGCAGCGGGCCGCGGCCCTCATTCGCCAGATGCTCGCGTTTTCCGGAAAAGGGCATTTCATCGTCAAGCCGGTGGATCTCAACAGGCTCATCGAAAGCATTTTCGAACTGATTCAGGCAGCCGTTCCCGGACGGGTTTCCCTGGACCTGCGGCTCGAACGGCCGCTGGCGAAGATCGAGGCGGATGAATCCCAGATTCGACAAATTCTGATGAATCTGATTCTGAATGCCGCGGAATCCTATGAACCCGATACCGAGGGCGCCGTCACCCTGTCCACCGGCGTGGCCGACTGCGATTCGGCCTGTCTCTCGAACACCGAATCGGATATCTGGTTGGCGTACCAAAGGCCCTTCACGGCCGGCCGGTTCGTATTTCTGGAGGTGGAAGACGCAGGGCCCGGCCTGGACCCGGAAACCCGAAAGCGTTTGTTCGAACCCTTTTATTCCACCAAATTTCAGGGACGCGGCCTGGGGCTGGCCGCGGTTCTGGGGATCGTGCGGGGCCACAAAGGGTTTGTCCGCATCGATTCCGAACCCGGAGGAGGAACCGCCGTTCGGGTGCTGTTTCCGGCACTGCCGGAAACCAAGATCGCGGAAGAACCCCGCCCGAAGCCGCCGACGCCGGCATTGGCCCCGACCGGAAAAGAGGTCATCCTCCTGGTGGACGACGAAGAACCGGTCCGAGCCATGATCCGGCAAATGCTCGAACGGATGGGGTATTCAGTGATCTCCGCTGGCGGCGGACCGGAGGCGGTCGAGATCTTTCGGGAAAAAGCCGTGGAGATCGACCTCGTCCTCTGCGACCTGAAGATGGACGACATGAGCGGGCTGGAGGTCCTGCACCAACTTAGACGAATAAACCGCGCCGTTCGAGTAATCCTGTCCAGCGGATACAGCGAGGCGGAACTCAAATCCCGCTACGGCGAGGAGGGGTTTGCCGGTTTCCTTCAAAAACCCTATCGCATGCAGACCCTGAAAACCGCTCTGGAAAATGTCCTGGGCAAGAACGATCCCACTGATATCCGTTCTTGAACGCGAAGGCCGAAACAGGATTGAATTCTCTTTTTGTCTGAATCGCCCATTCGCTCGGCTGAAAAGGCTTCTTCTAAGGCGGTTTGTCGAAAAAATTTTACCGTTCCCGCCGCCGGGGAATGAATCCCCCGGCTCATTCCCGAAAAGCACCCTGAAGGGCGCTCCCACCGCTCTCGAATCTCCCTCCCCCAATATCCGAGCCCGCTTCAGCGGGCTTTTTCGGCCATGATCACCGTTTCGGCCACTCACGGGGTGATTTTTTCCGGCCCGGCAAGAACTCGCATTCGCTCAAACAGCTTCCCGGCCCGGA
>JBKHDE010000207.1:0-8394 GCA_046541495.1 Desulfococcaceae bacterium | reverse complement strand
CCCCGGTCGGCGGAAAGGGACGCCCGATCCAAATCGGATGGTAAAAGGGAAAAATCAGAGCAGCTGGTGCTGCCGCTTACCGATAAATCGGGGTTTCACCTGCCGCCGCTCACTTTTCTGGACAGCCCCAAGGGGCGGCCCGCCTCCGTGGATCGAAATTATCTGCTGGAACAGGCGAAGTTGCTGGAGCAGAAGCTGGCCGATTTCGGGGTGAAGGGGGAAGTCGAGGATGTCATCCCCGGGCCGGTGATCACCACCTTTGAATATAAACCGGCCGCCGGGGTGAAGATCAACCGGGTGGCCAATCTCAGCGATGACCTGGCCCTGGCCCTCAAGGCCATGAGCGTCCGCATCGTCGCACCGATACCGGGTAAAGCGGTGATCGGAATCGAGATCCCCAACACGGAACGGGAGACGGTCCGGCTTCGGGAACTGGTGTCCACCGATGAGTTCCGAAACTCCGCATCGAAAATGACCATCGGTCTCGGCAAGGATATCGTGGGAAACCCGGTGGTGGCCCAGTTGGACAAGATGCCGCACCTGCTGATCGCCGGCGCCACCGGCACCGGCAAGAGCGTTTTTCTCAATTCATTGATTTGCAGCATTCTGTATAAAGCCACCCCGGAAGAGGTCAAGCTGATCATGGTGGACCCCAAACGGATCGAGCTGTCCGAATACGACGGCATTCCGCACCTGATCTCTCCGGTGGTGACCGACGTGAAAAAGGCGACCAACGCCCTGTTCTGGGCGGTGAACGAGATGGAGCGACGGTATGAGCTGCTCTCCGAAAATCGGGTCCGGAACATCACCCAGTTCAACCGAAAGGTGAGACGGGAAAGCGGGAAAGAGCAGAAAACGGAAGATGGTGAGGTCATCGCCCCCCTGGAACCGCTGCCCTATGTGGTGGTGATTATCGATGAACTGGCAGACCTGATGCTGGTGGCCTCCCGGGATGTGGAGGTCTCTTTGATGCGGCTGGCCCAGATGGCTCGTGCCGCCGGCATTCATCTGATTCTGGCCACCCAGCGGCCGTCGGTGGATGTGCTCACCGGAATCATCAAAGCCAACTTTCCCACCCGGCTCACCTTCAAGGTCTCTTCCAAAACCGATTCCCGGACCATTATCGACACCAACGGCGCCGAAACCCTCCTGGGAGAAGGGGATATGCTCTACCTGCCTCCGGGCACCGCCAAACTTCAGCGTATTCACGGGGCTTATATTTCCGAGGAAGAGCTGGTTCAGATCACCGAATATCTTAAGCAGCAGAAGGAACCCGAATACGACGATTCGGTGGTGGAGACCCCGGTTCAGGAGAAGACCGCGGGTGAAGAAGAAGACTATGACGAGCGCTACGACGATGCCGTGGCCCTGGTGACCCAGTCCGGACAAGCCTCCATTTCCATGGTGCAGCGGCATCTGCGCATCGGATACAACCGGGCCGCCCGAATCATCGAGGTTATGGAGCGGGAAGGGGTGGTGGGCCCGGCGGACGGGGCCAAACCACGGGAGGTGCTGGTGGCGGGGTATGACGACATTCCCTTGAGAGGCGGACGTTGACTCAGTACCACCCTGAAACGGAGGGGCTTGAAATCGAAATTCCTGAATTGGATATCGATTCCGGCTTGTTGAATCGAATAAAGGGGTTTTTAGATCCCGAGGAGGGCCGAAGGCTCTATCGCATCGCCTGGGAAGCGGCTTCTTTAGGACCTTGCCTCGAGATCGGAAGTTACTGCGGTAAATCCACGATATATCTGGGGGCCGCCTGCAGGGCCCGGGGCGGAACCCTCTTCTCCATCGATCACCACCGCGGGTCCGAAGAACAGCAGCCCGGAGAGGCGTATTTCGATCCGGAGCTGTATGATCCCGTATCCCGCAAAATCGATACGTTTCCAACTTTTCGACAAACCCTGAAAGCCGCCGCACTGGAGAATACGGTGGTGCCGCTGGTGTGCGCATCAGAGGTGGCGGCCCGGGCCTGGGCCACCCCTGTAAGTCTGGTGCTGATCGACGGCGGGCATTCCTTTTCCGCCGCATTCACCGACTATAATGCATGGGCCGGCCACCTGTTGCCCGGCGGGTATTTGCTGATTCACGATATTTTCAAACATCCTGAGGAAGGCGGTCAGGCCCCTCGGCAGATCTATGAACTGGCCCTGGCGTCGGGCCTTTTTCGGGAATGTTCAATGACCCGCACCTTGGGGGTGCTGCAACGCCGAAAACTCGGGGAGTTGATTTAGGGGTCGGCGGGTAAGTGCCTGATTCAGAAAAAAAGAGAAGCGGCCTTTTCAGGATCTCAGGTAGAAACTGAGCACGTTGTCAAAGGGCTGATAATCGCTGAATTCCACTCCGATTGACCGTTGGCGCACCGATTTCACCGTCGCCTTTTTCTGAATCTCCTTGCGTTTGGGATCATCCAGACGAAACCTCAATTCCAGTTCGGCGTCCTGAAACAGATCATGGGGAAGAAAATGGACGAAGCCGACCCCGCCTAAGGAGATGTTTTCGATCAGTATTTCCCCTTTTCTTCCGGTGGATATGTTTTTGTATTCCCCGGCCAACCGCACCGGTTTGCGATGATACCTTCGAAAATTGAGGTGCCGTCGAAAGATATGCCCGCACCGGCATCGAACCCGAATATTGAGGTTGTGGTGGACATTTTTAAATTTCGACATATCGGTATGTTTAATGAACCCGCATGCCGGGCAGCAGATGGCCGCCAGGTTTTGGGGATCCACATGAATGGTCGTGGAGGTATCAGGATTCATAGGGTATCCTCTCCATTTGCAATGTGTATCGTATCATAATGCTTTTTCTCGCCCGTTTTCATACACTCCCCAATAGTCTTCCTTAGCTTCCGCATCGGTTTTCATTTCTAAATTTAATGCAAAAAAAGCCCTTCGGCCCAAGTTGTCTAAAGTATCAAATTAATCCTTTTTTTCGGGTATGTAAATGCGGCCGGAAAAAATATGCCGGGTGTCGAGCCCCCATTGGTGTCTCATATCGCATAACCTCTTTACAAAATCCGGAAATGAATGTAACGTTCTCAACTTAATTTTCAAGCTCGATGCGGATGACCGAGAGCGGAATCGGCGCAAATCGCAGTTTGTTTCAAGAGTGGAACCACGCCGAAAGGCGAATCGCTTCTATAAAGGGTATAAGGGAAATGACTTTATGGGAACACGGAAAAGGAGAAAAGGGTAATGAATGATCTAAGCAACTGGGACTGGAGCGACGGCAAACGGCAGATCGCGGACCTCACCAAATGGAAAGGTGAGTACGAGTACATGGAAGAACCGTATGTCAGTCCCGACGGTGAGAAGATCGCCGCCATCGTCAAGCCGGATGAAATGGAATTCGGCGTCTACGAGAACGGTGAAATCTGGGAAAACACTTTCGACAAGGCATGGTACCTTAGGTACCTGCCGGACAATCGGTTGAGCGCCATCGTTTCGGATACCGCCGAGTGGACCTTGGCGGTGGACGGCGAACCCTGGGAAAACCGCTACGAGTTCATCTGGAACATGAAATGGGGAAAGAACGGCCAAAACCTCGCCTGCATGGCCCAGGCCGGGGGCGAATATTGCGTGATGATCAATGATGTTCCCTGGGAAACGGGCTATCCGTACATGACCAACATGACGATCAGCCCGGACGGCGCCAGATCAGCGGCCGTGGTTCAGAAAGTCACTTTCAGCGAAGGGGACATCTTCAAATTTCAGGAAGGCTGTTATTCCGTCGCGGTCGACGGCGAGGTTTGGGATCAGAACTTTATCAATGCCTGGGAACCGGCCTTCAGCCCCGACGGAAAGCATGTGGCCGCACAGGTTCGGACGAGCCTGTATGATTACACAATTGCAGTGGACGGGAATCCGTGGGATGCAACCTATTCCACGGTATGGAGGCCGCAGTTTTCTCCAATGGACGGCAGCGTGACCGCTCCGGTCCGAACCGCCACCGGCTGGACTCTGGCCAAAGATGGAAGTCCCTTCTGGAAAGGAAGATACGCCCAGCTGTGGCATCATTGCTACAGCCCCGCCAGCGGAAAAATCGCCGCCATCGTCGCGCCGAAATTCGGCCGGTGGACAGTGGCCGTAGATGATACCTCTTGGAATGTGACTTTCGGAGAACTGGTTACCGACCTGGTGTTCAGCCCGGATGGAAAGCGCGCGGCATGTATCGGGAAAGATAACGAAAAATGGTCGTGCATGGTGGACGGCAATCACTGGGTGGGTGAATACGATATGGCCTGGAAGCCGGTTTTCAGTTCGGACAGCGAGCATGTCGCACTGAAGGTGGAAAAGGACGGCCGGTTTACCTATTGGGTCGATGGAAAACCGATGAAGCAGAGTTTCAAAATGGCCTGGGACCCGATCTTCAGTCCGGACGGTGAAAAGATACTGATTCGAGCCGTCGAAGCGGATGGCGATCAGGAAAAATATGTGCGAATCGTTCTGCCGTTGAACCAAATACTCGGATAAAGGAGAGAAAGCGCGATGCATACTCTACATAATCTTGTCAGTGGTCCCCTGGTCTGGCTTGCGTTTATCATATTTATCGGTGGAAGCATCTACAAATTGGTTACCATGGCCAAAGAGGCCAAAAAGAAAGACCATGTGGTCTATGAATATTGGGACGGCAATTATGCCTTTCGATCCATTCTCCACTGGCTGACCCCTTTCGGGAGTGTCAACTGGCGGAAGAATCCGGTGCTGACCTTGGTGACCTTTGCGTTTCATATCAGTCTGATCCTGGTCCCGATCTTTCTGCTGGACCATGTGCTGCTTTGGAAGGAATCCTTTGACATCAGCTGGTGGTATCTGCCGGAAGCGGCGGCCGACTGGATGACATTGATCGTCATCTTCGCCTGCATATTTTTCGCCGGCCGCAGAATGATCCGCAAGGACGTCAAATATCTGACATCGAGCTCCGATTACTGGATTCTGGCCATGGTGGCCGCCCCCTTCATCACCGGGTATTGGGCCCATCATTATTGGCCCATGTATCGACTCATGTACATCCTTCACATGCTATCCGGTGAAATCATGCTGGCGGCCATCCCCTTCACCCGCTTGAGCCATTCGTTTTATTTCGTATTCACAAGGGGGTATATCGGTTCCGAGTTCGGTGGCGTAAGACACGCCAGAGACTGGTAGGTAAGGAATTTGTATGATGAATCATCTAAAAGAACAACAGGAGACGTATGATGTCTGAACCTGCTTCCAAAATAGAAAACCAAAAAGAAATTAAACAGATTAAGGACATGGGGCTGGATCAGGGTGTAGCACGATTGACACCCGAGAAGATCGAAAAGGTGGTCAATGAAGTCCTGGAAAATGAAACCGGAGCACGTCTCAAAGCCTATGTGGAGTCCTGCGTCCACTGCGGGCTTTGTTCGGATGCCTGCCATTACTATGTTTCCAGAAAGGATCCGATTTTTTCACCCGCCGCAAAGGTCAAGCAGACGCTCTGGGAAATCCTCGAGAAAAAGGGCAAGGTTTCCCCGGAATTCATCCGGCGGGCCGCGGAAGTGGCTTACACCGAGTGCAATCTTTGCCGTCGGTGCGCCATGTATTGTCCCTTCGGCATCGATGTGGCCTATTTGATGCTTACCATGCGTCGAATCTGCCATAAACTCGGCGTCACGCCCCAGTATATCCAGGACACCGCCCACAGCCATTCCGCCACCATGAACCAGATGTGGGTGAAGGAAGATGAATGGGTCGACACCCTTTTCTGGCAGGAGGAGGAAGCCCAGGAGGAGATCCCGGGCCTGCGGATTCCGGTGGAAAAGGAGGGCGCTGATATCATGTATTCAGTGATCGGCCCCGAGCCCAAGTTCCGGGCTCAACTGATCTACCAGGCGGCGGTCATTCTCAATGCCGCCGGCGCCGACTGGACGATGCCGGCGACCCCGGGCTGGGACAACAGCGACATGGCCATGTATACCGGCGATAATGAAATGATGGCCCGGCTCAAAAAGGAGCACTTCGAAACCGCCACGCGGCTGAAAGTGAAGCGGATCGTGATGGGTGAATGCGGGCATGCTTTCCGTTCCGTCTATGACATGGGGAACCGGGCCTTGGGCTGGAAAATGCCGCCGGTACCGGTTGTCCATGCGCTGGAATATTATTATGAACTGTTCCGGGCGGGCCGCATCAAAGTGGCCAAAAAATTCGAGAAACCGGTCACCCTTCATGATCCTTGCAATGTCATTCGAGGCCGAGGGCTTCATGAAATGACTCGTTATGTGGTCAACAAAACCTGTGAAAATTTCATCGAAATGACCCCCAACCGTGAGCACAATTACTGTTGCTGCGCCGGCGGCGGGGTGATCAACTGCGGCCCTCCTTTCAGAGATAAACGGGTGGTGAGCAACAGCGTCAAAGCGGATCAGATCAGCGCAACCACCAAAAAGGGGGTCGAGGTCGTGATCGCGCCTTGCCATAATTGTCACGGCGGTCTCGAAGATATCATCCACCACTTCGGCCTCGGAGTGGAACTCAAGTTCCTGGGCGATATCATCTATGAGGTAATGGAAAAACCCGAATAGCGGTCGATATCCTGATGGTAAAATCGATTCTCCATTCTTAAACGGATAGCTTTAGGAGGAATTTCCCGATGAATAAAAGGGTTATGATGATTGGTCTCGCAGTGATGCTGGTAATGTCCGGGTTTGCGGCGATTTCCGGATTTTCCCAGGATGAAGTCAACTATGTCCGAGACAGCGCTTTCGGCGTTCGAATTCGCGGCATGGTGCCGTTTGTCCACGATGAACACAATGAAAAGGCCGGAACCGAAGACTGTACCATCTGTCATCATGTCTACGAAGACGGTGAAAGGCTTGAGTTTGAAACCTCCGAGGACATGGAGTGCTCGGAATGCCATATGGCCGGCGGAAAGGACGAAATGGATCTGATGCGGGCCTACCATCTCAATTGCAAGGGGTGCCATGAGGAGCGAAAGGCGGGTCCGGTGATGTGCGGCGAGTGCCATCTTGAATAATAGGCCTTACGCAGATACCCACTCCAAAACAATCGGCTACATTCTTTGGCTGTTCGGGTTTACCGGTTCTCACCGTTTTTATTTCGGAAAACCGATATCCGGCACCCTCTATTTTTTTACCCTCGGGTTGCTGTTCATCGGCTGGATCATCGATCTGTTTCTGATTCCGGCCATGGACCGGGAAGCCGATTTGCGGTTCAGCGAAGGACCCGTCGATTACAATATCGCCTGGGTTTTGCACACCTTTCTGGGGCCGTTCGGCATCCATCGGTTTTACATGGGAAAGTGGATTACCGGAATCATTTATCTGTTGACCGCCGGATTGTTCGGAATCGGATACATTTATGATTACTGGACCCTGAATGATCAGGTTCATCTGATCAACCGATCCGCCTGAGATCTCTTGCGGTTTCGAATGCCTCTGTCTGTTAATCTTCTGATGCATGGCCGAGGTCCCGCATCAAAGGGCATAGACCGTTTGTTGTTAACCTTTTTTAGAAACGAGGTGTATTATGGCAAAAAAAGTGTTGGTCATCGATGATGATCCCGTGGTCGTAAAACATCTGTCCACCATCCTGAACGATCACGGATATGAAACCTGTACCGCCGGAACCGGCATTGAAGCTTTGGAGGTGATGAAGCAGGAAAAACCCGATCTGGTGACGCTCGATCTGGAAATGCCGGAAGAGTGGGGCACCCGCTTCTATCGAAAATTTAAAAAGGACCCGGATCTCAAGGATACCCCGGTTCTGGTTATCAGCGGAATGCCGTCCCGCCATCTTTCCGTTCGGGATGCGGTGGGGTATCTTCATAAACCGTTTGATCCGGAAAAGGTAATCGAACTGGTCGAGAAGGCGGTCGGCAAATAACCGTAACCTTCCCAGCAGTGAAAACAACGGATGCGGATCACTTGCCGGGTGGTTCCCGCCACCCGGCCGATCCGACCAATATCCATCCGATCGCGCCGCTCCTTTCGGCGACCGGTTTATTCGTGTAGCTGAAAACCCTTCCAACCCCCATATCCAGTTCTCGACCCTACCGTCGCCGGTTCTCCAATATAGAGTCCAACCGGCCGCCAATTACAGTTGAGACCTTATTTACGGCGTTTGCCCCCACGGTATAGGTAGGGAATCCTTACCGGAAATTATTCGCGGATAGGCGGAATGATATTCTATGTGCAGGACCCTCATTGTTGAAAACAGTGTGACCTTCCGAAAAACTTTTTCGGAGGCCCTCGGCAAGCGATTTCCGAAGATGGTGATCGAGGAGGCCGAAGACGGCGCGGAGGCGATGCGGAAGGTCCGCTCGTTTCAGCCGCAGCTGGTCTTTATGGACATTCGGTTGCCCGGAGAGAACGGCCTCAGGCTCACCGGAAAGATCAAATCCCGAATG
>JBKHDE010000206.1:0-8455 GCA_046541495.1 Desulfococcaceae bacterium | reverse complement strand
GACCAACCTGCTGGCCCTCAACGCGGCCATCGAGGCGGCCCGGGCCGGTCAGGCCGGAAACGGGTTTTCGGTGGTCGCCGACGAGGTCAGACAGCTCGCCCTGCGATCGGCCCATGCCGCTAAAGATTCAGGAGAGCTCATCCACGCCAATGTCGTAAGGATTCGGGAAATTTCAATTCTGGTCGGGGACACGCAGGCGGTGGTCTCCGAACTGGCCGAAAAAATCACTCAGGTGGTGGCGGCCATGAAAACCATTGCGGAAACCTCCGCGAACCAGGCCTCGGCCATCGAGGATGTCAGCCGGGCGGTGCAAACCATCGATTCACGGATCAAACAGAGCGTCGCCTATGAAAAAAGCTGACTTCAACCTGGTCTTGAGATGGGCGGAAGTGTCCGTTGCGGCCTCAGGTCGTACCGAATCACTTTCTCGGATGCTCCGATCTGATCGAGGTATTCTTCTTGGATGGCGCCCGACCCGCTTTCGGAAACCGCCCGCAGGACCGAGACCGGTCGGCCTCCTCATGGGCCGCATCCACCAGACGGAGCTGATGCAAAGACAGAAACGACACGGCGGCCAGAGCCCCGAAAATCAGAATCCCCATGCCTGTCATTTTACGGGCGATTGAGACTTTCATTGGTTATCCTTTCAGTTATGCTTTCTCCGGCTGTGGGACGAATTCGACCCGGCAGCATAATCCGAAAATGTTCAAGCCGTATTAAAATCGGTTGAAATCGGCATAAAAGTCGATGGTCCGCCCCCGGCCCTAATCTGTTTCTAACAATCGGGGTGTAGATAGATAGTGCTTGCACCATTGGGCGGCTTTTCCAAACACCTCTACTTTCTCCATACTTCGGAAGGTCGAATGGATCAAGAGCCGAGTGAATCTATGACCGCCTTACTAATGCCCTTGTACGACGACCGAAAAGCGAAAAAAAGGAAAAACACCATGGACCGAAAGATCAAAATTCTGATTATTTGCCAGCACAACAGCGGCCGCAGCCAGATGGCCGAGGCATACCTGAAACAGTTCGCGGGGGATCGGCTGACGATCGAGAGTGCGGGGCTGAAGCCTTCCGAAAGGGTGAATCCGCTGGTGGTCGAGGTGATGAAAGAGGAGGGGATCGACCTGTCCGACAAAACCCCTCAAAGCGTCTTCCAACTCTTTAAGAAGGGAAAACTCTATAACCATATCCTTACCGTCTGCCATGAATCCGAGGCCCAATGCCCGATTTTTCCGGGGATCACCACCCGATGGTACATGCCGTTTCCCGATCCGGCCAAGGTGGCGGGCGCCCATGAAGAGCAGCTGGCCCAAGTGCGGAAGATTCGGGACGCCATAAAGGAATGGCTCCTCAATCCCCGGGAGGGGACGTTTTCTTATAAAGACCTGATCGCGCGCTGAAATCCGGTATTCACCGGAATCGGCCCCTAAAAATAATTCAAAAAAATGTACGAAGGAATTCCGATGGACCCGTTTACCGTTTTTCCGGACACACCCATTTCCGATACCGGCGACATATCTAGGCAATTGATGAATCTCGATATCCATTCTTTTCAGGAGGCCTGCCGGTATGTGCATGAACTCCCCTACGGATACAATTCCGATCGGGACGACCTCATGATCCTGTTCAAGGAGGGGATGGGCTCCTGCACTACCAAGCATGCGGTCATCGCCACCCTGGCCCAGGAACTGGAACTGGGTATTCGCAAACAGATCGGCATCTATGCCATGACCGAAGCGATCGTCACCGGCGCCGATGCGATTCTGAAAAAATATGCGCTTCCCTACCTGCCGATGGTCCACTGTTTCCTGACCGACGGCGCCCACCGGGTCGATCTCACCGAGGGAAACCACAACGGCAAAAACCGCCCGGTCGATACATTCCTGTATGTCGAAACCGTGACTCCGAATATTTCGGCCAAGGTGGAATACATCAAGTACCGTAACGCCTTGCGGGATCGCATTGTAACCCGGGATGAACTCCGGGGCGTCGACATCAAACAGATCCTTCATGCCCGGGAAGAGGGGATCGCGCTGTTGAGGTCTCACGTCAAAAAATAACCCGGTTTGTTTCGATTCTAATCTTCTCCTAAAACAGCATCGCTACCAGGGGAAGCCGCCGCCGCCGCTTCCCCTGTTCAACACCATCCGTTCGGCTCTTCCCTCCGACTCGATTTTCGTTTTCCGCTCCTCGGGAACGGTACTGTTCGGCGGCACAGCGGGTTTCCCTAAAGGCAGAATAAAGCCGATCTCTTCGGATTATACTGGGTTTGCCCTATTTTCCCGAAATTTTTTCCATGTTATCAGCAGCATGTTATCAGCAGGTTGAACCCGGATTCATTGAGTTCGGGTTGCTGCGCAAGTAATTTTTTATCGATCCAGCGTTAATAATCCAGTTTGAAAAAAGGAGATCACCAATGGCGGAACATCCATTTTTGAAACACCTCAGAGAGGACCATGAAGAACAGAAAAAACTCGGCAAGCAGTTGATCGACGCCTCATCTTCGGAGGAAAGAGAAAAAATGCGGCAGAAGTTTTATGAGGAGCTGTATCCCCACATGGTCGGCGAAGAAGCCTCGATGTTCAAACGGCTCAAGGATGCCGATGATGAAGAGATACGGGGCGATGCCCTGGAAAACCTTCAGGAACACCATGTGGCCAAACTCGTGCTTCGGGAGTTGATGGATCTGGAGACCGACAGCGAGGTGTTCAAGGCCAAGGCCAAAGTCCTGGACGAGCTGAATCGGCATCATATCGAGGAAGAAGAAAAGGAGGCCTTTGAACACCTTCAGAAGCTCTGCTCGGATCAGGAGCTGTCCGAGCTGTTCGAGCAATATGAGCAGACCGAGGAGAAGGCCAAAGAAGAATAGACGCATGCGGGTGAAGGATCGAGGAGACGGTCCAGATCCCGGGCCAATTTCAGCTTGAAATCATCGGGGTGAATGGCGATGCGGATCGGTCGGTTCAATGCCCGGGCCGCCCGAATCTGAATTCGGTTGATGACACGCAACAGGTGTTTCCGCAGGGCGGTGTCCGCCTCGAATCCGGCCAGGGGCAGGGGATGAAATCGATTTCGGACCGTGTCCTGAATGCCGGCCAGGGTTTCCACATATGGAAAAGGGATCCGCCGGTGCAGCCGCCGACCGGGAACTCCCAATGCCCAGGCCGGAGGCACGTAGAGGGTCGGCGGAGAGAGCCCGTGGTCCGGAAACCAGCGGTGGCAGCGGTCCATGAGATCGAGGATTCCCGGTTCATCCAGAGCGAGATGTTCGGCCACCTTTCGGGAGAAGCATCGACTGTGGAGCCGGTGATAGGGGGTGCGGGGGGTGCTGCGATGAAACCAGCCGTGGCCGGCCAGTTCGATACCCGCTTTCTGCCGGCGGGCCAGGTATGAAAGATCTTCTTTTTTCCAGTCGACCCCCGGGATGATCAGCAGGGTGACCGATTCCACCCCGATTCTGCTCAGCCTGTTGAGAATATCATCCACCTGGTGCAGGGTTTTTGGCAGGACGTCATGGATGGAGACCAGGCGGCGAAGACGCATTCCGAAAGATCTCAACTGAAGACGGTTTGGGTTCGCCAGGCCGGATTCGAGGTTTCCTCCGCCGGTCGGCGCATCGTCATCCCATGGATGAGGGCCGCCCAGTGATCCACCGTGGCCTGGGAAAACCGCCGGGACGCCAGGCAGGCGCGCCGGGCCGACCGAATCCGTGTGTCCTTCCCCATCCTTGCGATTCGGTGAATCGCCTCGGCCAGAGACTCCTCGGTCCCCTGCACGAAAACGGACTCCGCCAGCAGGGGCCAGCCCAGCAGGCCGCAAGCCGGCGAAACCAGCACATTGATTCGGCGAGCCATGGCCTCCAAGGCGATGGTGCCGAACCCTTCCACTTTTGAGGGCAGCACCAGCAGATCGCTCTTATCCATAATCTTCATCAGCTTTTCACGGTCACACCATCCGGCGTATTCGAGATTGGCCAGGGCCTCGGCCCGGCGCTGCACAAGCGGCTTCATAGGGCCGTCGCCGGCCACCACGAACCGAAGGTGGTTCAGCTGAGCGGCGGCATCGGTGAAGTGGGCGATGTTTTTCTCCGGAGCCAGGCGGCCGGCAAAGACCACGGTGGACAGCTTTCCGGCAGCCGGTTTCACTGGTGAATTCAGAAAGCACCGGTGCAACGGAGTTCCCACCAGATCCACCCGGGCGGCCCCTTCGGACCGGGCGGTGGAGGCCATTTCCCGGCTGTTGGCCACTACCGCGGCCGCCGACCGGAAAAAAAGCTTCTGCCAGTACCCGGCGCCTATCCGAAGCCGCTTGCCGAGGCCCTTGCCCAGGCTAAGTTCTATCAGGTCATCATAGCGGGTGTGAAAACCGGCGATAAACGGAATCCGTTGCCATCTTGCGATCAGCAGCCCCGCCAATCCGAAGGGGCCCGGTATCGGCGCCACTACCGCTTGGGGCCGGGTCTGTTTGATCAGCCGGAGCAACGGCCTTAACCGGGGCAGGTAGATTTTCTGGGTGGGGTCCCCGGGCAGGGGAAAGGCCCGCCCCTGAAAGGGGTTTTCACCCGCCATGGTCGGACATATCAAATCGACGCCGGGCAGGCGGGCGCGAAGCTGGTCCACCAGGTCGCAGTAATAGGATCCGACGCCGTTACGATGGGCGATGGCGTCGGAGAGAATCAGCACACGGGTCTGGGGGAGATGATTCATGGTTCGGCTCCGGTGGCGATCCCCCGGCCGGTTTGCACCGTCATTGGTTGCGGTACGGGGGATTGCCGGGGTGAGGGGGTGGCCTGTGAAGGGGCCGGATGATACCCGAACCGATCAAAAACATACCGGAATTCTTCGTAGAGGATGTCGGGATCCAATGAAAATTGGTCCAGGGAATAATCATGACGACTCTGAAAAGACCGGGCCCGGCGGGTCAAGGTTTCCAGATGATGTCGATATTCCGGTGAGATGTGCAATCCGAAGCGATGGTAGATCGCCTCCACCGTGCCGATTCCGTCGGTTTTCAAGGTGTCCATGGGAATAAACACGGCCCTGTGAGTCTCCATCCGGTCCAGAACCGACATGAGATGCCGGTAATAATAGCGGAGCATATCCAGCAGCTGGGTATGATAGGTATCGTCCTGCAGACTGTTGTCGAAGGTTCGGGCCCCCTCGGTCATGGCGCTCAACAAGGATGGAACGGTGTTGAACGGACTGCGCATAGTGGCGATGATTCGGCAGTCCGAAAAGGTCTCGGTGAGGGTGTGGACCAGGGGACTGAAGGAGGGATTTTTGGACAGGTACCGCTTGTGGGGGCCGTGAAAAAAGAGGTGGCGCTTCAGAATGCCTTGGTAAAACGCCATCACCCGTCTTTTTTCATCGGCGGATGCCCGGTCGTCGAAATAGGGCAGATGGCCCAGCACCGACGGCATGGGAAAGGGCAGCATCAACAGCAGGCAGGAGAGGATCGGGGCCAGGGCGAAGTAGTCCTCCTCGGGTCCGAACAGGGAGATGGGATGAACCTCCTGAATCGACCGAAAGAGGACCCGATCGAGGCGAACCAGAAGCCGGGCCGCCGGGCCGCCGAAAGACCGGTCGATTCGTGCGGCCAAATGGATTGCTGTACGTTCGGTAATGGAGGGGGCCAACAGGAGTTCCCAGAATTTAAAAAAGGTAAACCGCCCGGTGTCGGCGGAGAGCAGCTGAAACATCAAGGTGGTGCCGCTGCGCGGAATGCCGACGATGAAGACCGGTTCCACGATGTCGATTTTTCGGTACCCGCGAAAGAAAATTTCATCCAGCAGAAATCCGATCCAGTGCATCAACTGAAGGGCGGCAAACACGGGAATGAACAGACTGATGATAACCAGCCGCTTGACCGTGAGTCGGGCCTGGGAATCCTTGGTTGGAAAATAGGTGAGAACCAGGAGCCGAAAAAACCGTGCGCAGGTGATTCGAAACAGTTGGAATGACATGAAATATAAGTATTTAGGCGGATAGGACCGCCTCGAATGTGATCGGATCGAAGCCGTTTCGAAAAGAATGGGGGAGCCGGTTCAGCTCCCCCCGCACAACAGAGAGAAGGTATATGCGATCCCGACCGGAACGGCTTTCCCTAAAGAAATGGAAGGGGAGAATCTGGAAAACCCCCCTTCCATCGCGCAGAGAGAGATATTCGCCTCCCGGAGAAGGTGAATGTTTTTTACAGGGCCTGTATTAGGGGATGATTAGGAATGTGTTAGAATTTTGTGAAAATGGCGGAGGGTATCCGGCGGCCGGGACCATAATAATCTGAATCAAAGCTCGGCAAGTTTGAGTTGTCTTCTATCTTACGATGGGATATCAAAAAGATAGGGATACAATAATTCAACCTTTAGCTTTATGGGACCTACAAAATATAGCCAGCGGCAAAAGCATTCATTTTCTGCAAGGTGATAAAATGAGCTTGAACTATGAGGAACTCGATTATCGGGAAACGCCTATCGGGGACCTGATGTTGCGCCGCCGCCGGATGCTCCAACTCGGGGGGCGTGATATTTATGAGGTAAAGCTTGGCGAGTATTTTCTGATGTCGAGCCTGTTCCACGAAGCGGAATCACGGTTGGCGAAAATAGGGCTTGGCCACCTGGAAAAAGACGACCTCGATATTGTGGTCGGCGGCCTGGGCCTCGGATACACGGCTGTTGCCGCATTGGAAGACGAACGGGTTTCTTCTCTCGTGGTCGTGGAATATCTGGAGGCGGTGATCGAGTGGCATCAAACCGGGCTGGTTTCGTTGGGCAAGACCTTGACGGAAGATCCTCGTTGCCGATTGGTGCATGCCGACTTTTTTGAACTGTCCCGCGACCCGGCGAGAAGCTTCGACCCGGCAAACCCGGCGAAGAAGCATGACGCCGTTCTTCTGGATATAGATCATACCCCGACCAAGGTATTGCACCAGACGAACGCCCGTTTCTATACGGAGGCGGGTTTGAAGGAGCTGGCGCAACATCTGAAGCCCGGCGGCGTGTTTGGGCTGTGGGCGGACGGGGCGCCCGAAGCCTCATTTACTCATCACCTGCGCACGGTGTTTGAGAAAGCCGAGTCGCACACCATTGAGTTTGATAACCCTATCACCGGGGACGTTTCCGAGGGTTGCGTCTACCTGGCAACTCGTTCAAAACGGGTTTAAAGGAAGTGTCTCAAATGGTCGATTTCCTCCCGGACGCGCATACGGTTTTTCTCACCCTTGCGGGCAGCCATGCCCATGGCACCGATCGCGAAGGTTCGGATGTGGACCTGCGCGGGGTGGGCATCGCCCCCTTGGCGTTACGGCTTTCATACCGTGAAAATTTCGAGCAATTTGAAGGCGATTTGAGCGATGGACTGGCAGCCCGAATTCATAGCCGACTTGAAGTGCGATGCCCCGGACGGAAGGATTCAAACGTTGAAACCACTGTTTTCGATATCGCCAAGTTTATTCGACTGTGTGCCGCAGCCAATCCGAACACCTTGGAGATCTTATTTGCGGATCCAAAAGACTGGCTTTTAGAGAGTCCGGCCTGGCGTGCTGTTTGGGACCAACGCCACCTCTTTTTATCGAGGAAAGTTCAGCAAACCTATTTGGGATACGCCTTGGCCCAACTCAAGAAAATCAAGACTCATCGCGTCTGGCTGCTGAATCCGCCTGGAAAAAAGCCGATGCGGGCGGATTTCGGCTTGCCCGCCGGCGCCACACTGAACGCGGATGATCGAAACCGCATCGAAGAGGCCATCACAGCCAAATTGCGGAGCTGGTCCATTGAGGAACTGGAAGTGCCCAAAGCCGCTCGTATCGCATTGGCCGCCCGGATGACCGATTTCTGGAGCGATGTCCTGGCCGCCGATCACCAGGATGACCTGCAAGAACAGCTTCGAATGACAGCCGCCGAAAGCCTGGGTGTATCGAAACCGCTGCTGGCGGTGCTCAACCGTGAGCGGAGCTTCCGGGCGGCTCAAAAACACTGGGAGTCGTATCAGCGATGGAAGGCGGAGCGAAATCCCGTCCGCGCCCGATTGGAAGCTCGATTCGGTTATGACACGAAACATGCCATGCACCTTATCCGTCTGATGCGTACCGGATTGGAACTGGTTGAGACCGGAGAACTGAGGGTTCGGCGCCCGGATGCTTCGGAACTGAGTGCGATTCGCGACGGAGCTCTGACGTACGAAGAAGTGATCCGGGAAGCCCGGGAATTGGAAAACCGAATGGAGGCGGCTTTATCTTCTTCACCGCTGCCTCCGGTGGCGGATGAACAGAAAATCGACCACCTGCTTTTCCGGATAATTACTCGTTTTTCCATGCCTGCTTGAGCTTCTTTTTGTGTTGAAACGCCATACCCGGGAAATGGCTGCTAACCGCCACCCATAGGAGGGAATCATGATAGGGAGACCCGCAGGAGGATGCTTGGGATGGATGATCGTATTCCGGACGGCCGGATTTTTTT
>JBKHDE010000205.1:0-8585 GCA_046541495.1 Desulfococcaceae bacterium | reverse complement strand
GGCCTCATCCTCAAAACACCAAGCCATGACGACGGAATTGTCGATGACGAAATCGCCACCCATTTATTTACGCCCCTGCTCAACCATGTCTTTGATGGTGAGGCCATTTAATTGATGCGATTTTCTCAAATGCCGCATTTTTTGAATGACAGCGGCCACGTCAATCTGTTTTTCTTCGTCGGCAGGTTGCAAGACAGCGACAGGCGTACCGTGACGGGAAATAACAATTCGTTCCCCTTTCGCCACGCGATCCAGCAGTTTGGGCAGGTGGGTTTTTGCTTCATAGGCGCCGATGGTTTCCATAACTTCCTCCCATTTAGACTAGTTTAAGACTAGTCTATGATACGGATAGCCAACGAATGTGTCAATCGGAAAATCTACTGAGATCAGACATGGTTGAAGAAGATAAGCTCTGAATATGGAGGTGCTCAAAGAACTGAAGCGGTTGCATTCCGAAAATGAAAACGGTCGGTTGAAACGACTGATCGGGTACTTTGAGCGGTTTTGCGATGCCGTTGAAGAATAGGTTTTGCTGCAACCTACGGTCGCAAAATCGCATTTCTACTGATTTTCCCCCATTTTTTTTCCCGAATGAACGGTTTAGGATGCAGGCAGGGTGGATGAAGCCTCCGGGGGGCTGTGCAGAAGTCAAACCCGAAGTACGTCGAAAACGGCGCCGATGCCGATCATGCTGTAAAGGGGGTACGCAATGGGAATTTTTTCTTGGATCTTAATGGGGTTGATTGTAGGTGTGCTCGCAAAACTCATCATGCCCGGCAAGGATCCCGGGGGACTGATCGTTACGATTTTGTTAGGGATCGTAGGCGCTCTTGTGGGCGGATATATCGGGTCCTTTCTGGGATGGGGAAAAGTTGCGGGATTCGATTTCCAAAGTCTGTTGCTCGCGATTGGCGGTGCTGTCCTTTTACTGATTCTATATCGCCTTATAAAGAAATAGCACCCGGTTGAGGTCCACAGAAGGCGGAACGGCAAAAAGCGGTTGCATCTTGGCCAAGAACACGTTGGAGCCTGATGGATCGCTCCGCGAGTTTCATCCTGCCCCATTCCATTTCCATGGAATCAGCCATCATACCCGGCCGCCGCTAAGGAGATTTCTATGACAGATCAATTCAGGCATCCCCCGCCGGGCCCGGTAACACGGCGTGAGTTTCTCTTCACAGCCGGTTCGGCCGCGTTGGCCGGATCCCTTTTCTGGATGCGCCCGGCTTGGGCCGCAAATTCCGGGATCGGCCGGGCGGGTGTGTTCGGCGAGTTGAACGCGAGTGCGCCCGGCGGTATCGATCTCTACCTGGAAACCCGCGATTTGCTGGTCGGCGGCAGGCCCGGCCGGGCGATCACGATCAACGGCTCGATCCCGGGGCCGGTGATTCGCATGACCGAAGGCAAAGAGGCCCTGATTCGCGTCCACAACCGCCTGCCCGAATCGACCTCCATCCATTGGCACGGCATACTCCTGCCGTTTACGATGGACGGCGTGCCGGGCATCAGCTTTCCGGGAATCCCCGCGGGCGAAACCTTCACCTATCGCTTTCCCGTTCGGCAGAACGGCACCTACTGGTATCACAGCCACACCGGTCTTCAGGAACAGCTCGGCCACTACGGGCAGCTCATCGTCGAACCGGCCGAACCCGATCCGGTCGAATACGACGTGGAGTATTCGATCGTCCTGTCGGACTGGACCTTTGAAGATCCTCATCGCGTGCTGTGGAAGCTCAAGACGATGGAGGGTTATTTCAACTTTCAGCGCCCGACCCTGGCCAACATCGACGACCAGATGGCGGCCACCGGAATGACCCTCGGCGAGGTGATCCGAATGCGGCTGAAATGGGCCCGCATGCGGATGGACCCGACGGACATCGCCGACATCACCGGTGCGACCTACACCTTCCTGATGAACGGCCAGGCGGCGCACGAAAACCCGACCTTTCTCGCGGAACCGGGGCGGAAGGTCCGCCTCCGAATCGTCAACGCCTCGACCATGACCTTTTACGATATTCGCATTCCCGGCCTGCCCATGACCGTGGTGCAGGCCGACGGGCAGAACATTCAACCGGTCGAAACCGATGAATTTCGCATCGCCGTGGCCGAGACATACGATGTCGTGGTGACCCTGCCCGAGGACCGGGCCTACACCCTGTTCGCCGAAACCATGGACCGCAGCGGCTACACCCGCGGAACCCTGGCCCCGCGCCAAGGCATGTCCGCCCCCGTACCCGAGCAGCGCCGCCGCCCCATGCTGACCATGGCCGACATGGGAATGATGATGCACGGCGACATGGACGGCATGGACGACAGCGGCCACAATGGCGCCCATCAGCAGATGTCGCACAAGAATATGAAGGGCATGGACGGCGACGGCGGCGACGGCATGCAGGATTCGAAGCGGATGCGGCGCCATGCCATGCACGACGGCGGCGAGCTGCCGACGGAAAACCTGCCGGATCGAATCCGGCACGGTCCGGAGGGTCATGGTCCGGGCAGCATCACCATGGTCCAGACAGCCTACCGCCGCCTCGACTACCCGGGCGCCGGTCTCGGCGAGGACGGCTGGCGGGTCCTGACCTACAGCCGGCTTCGCGCGCTGGAGCGTCCGTACGGCCGCCGCCCCCCCACGCGCCAGTTCGATCTGCATCTGACCGGCAACATGCACAAGTTCATCTGGGGCTTCGACGGCAAGAAATGGTCGGAATCCGACATGATCCGCTTTCAGTACGGCGAGCGGCTGCGAATCAACATGATCAACGATACGATGATGAGCCACCCGATCCATCTGCACGGCATGTGGATGGATCTCTACGCCGGCGGCACTCTCGAGGACAATCCGCGCAAACACACCGTCAACGTGCAGCCGGCCGAACTGCTGACCGTGGACATCTTCGCCGACGCGCCGGGGCAATGGGCCTTTCACTGTCACCTGCTCTACCACATGGAGGCCGGTATGTTCCGAACGGTCGCCGTCGTCCGTTCCCTGAAAGGAGGCCCGATCGATGCGGATGTGTAACGCTTGGCTCGCAGTGATGATCATCTCCGCCGTCGTCCTGACCGGCCCGGCCCACGGCAGCGACCAACCGGACATGCCGACCACTGCGGATCGCCCCGGCCACCGGGAATCGGCCCAACAGCATGACGGCCCACCCCCTCCGGACATTGAAACCCCGCCCCTGCCCGAAGGCATGAGCCTCGACCAGGTGCTCGACTACTCCTCGGGCCCGCCGCCCGCGCAGTTTCCCGAACCGGTGCCGGATGATCGGCTGTATGTCTTCACGATGGTCGAGCAACTCGAATACCGCGTGGGGGATGAGGATACGCCCGACCATCTGGGCTGGGAGGCCCAGGGCTGGATCGGCGGCGACTTCAACAAGTTCTGGTGGAAAAACGAGGGCGAAGCGGTCTTCGAGGGGTCCGACGAAGGGGAAACCGAAACCGATCTGCTCTATTCCCGCCCGGTCACGCCGTTCTGGAGTTTTCAGATCGGGGCGCAGTACGCCAACGAGTGGACCACCGATGACTACGAAGATCGCTGGTCCGGCGTGATCGCATTCCAGGGCGCAGCCCCCCTCGAGTTCGAAATCGATGCCTCCCTGTACGTCTCCGAAGACGCCGATGCGACGGTTGAACTGGAGGCCGAGTACGACCTTCGCATCACCCAGCGGCTGGTCCTTCAGCCCCGCGCCGAAATCGGCTTCGCGGCCCAGGATATTCCCGAACGGAATCTCGGCGCCGGCATCACCGACACCGACCTCGACCTGCGCCTTCGCTATGAGATCAAACGCGAATTCGCCCCGTACCTCGGCGTCCGCTACCAATTTCTGGTGGGCGAAACCGAGAATATCGCCGAAGCCTCCGGAGCGGACACCGAGCAGCTGTTCTTCCTGGCGGGCTTGCGCTTCGCATTTTGATCTACAAACCCGGCAACCGCCAGCAAAGGATCAAGACATGAAAACTTCAAACAGCACAATGATTGTATGCGGTCTGTTATCCTTTTTTTTACTCATCGCTCCCGCAACGGTGCGGGCCCAAGTCGCAACCCTTCAGACCCAATCGGGGATCGAGCTCAAGGTCGACAATCTGGTCAGCGGCCTGAATCATCCCTGGGGCATGGCCTTTCTTCCGGACGGCCGACTACTGGTCACCGAGCGCAATACCGGAAACCTCTATTTTTTAAATACCGATCATACCTTGTCCAAGCCGTTGGAAGGGGTACCGCAAGTCCGGGCACGCGGCCAGGGCGGCCTGATGGACGTCGCCCTCGACCCGAACTTCAAAGAGAATCGGTATGTATATCTTAGCTATGCCAAGCCGGGTGAAGGCGGAAAAGCGACCACCGCACTGGGGCGCGGCAAACTGAGCGACGGCCGGATCGTGAATTTCGAGGATATTTTCATCCAAAAGCCGTATGTGAACGGATCGAACCATTTCGGCAACCGCATCGAATTTTCCCCGGACGGCAAATATCTGTTTTTTGCACTGGGAGAGCGGTTCCAGTTTGATCCGGCCCAGGATCTCTCAAACCATCTCGGCACGGTGATCCGCATCTATCCGGACGGCAGGGCACCCAAAGACAACCCGTTCGTCGGTCGCAAAAACGCCCAAGACGAGATCTGGTCGTACGGCCACCGCAATATCGAAGCCATGGCGTTTCAGCCGGAGACAGGCGTGCTCTGGATCGGGGAAATGGGCCCCAAGGGCGGCGATGAGCTGAACCGGATCGAAAAAGGCGCCAATTACGGCTGGCCGGTGGTCAGCTGGGGCGATCATTACAGCGGCCGGGAAATTCCGGACCCGCCCACCCATCCGGAATTCAAAGACGCCGTCCGACACTGGACCCCGGTCATCTCCCCTTCCGGCATGGTCTTCTATTCAGGCAAAATGTTTCCCGAATGGAAGCACAACGCATTCATCGGCGGATTGACCCACCGGGAACTCGTCCGCCTGGCGTTTGACGAAACCGAAGTCGTCGACGAAGAACGTTTCAAGCTGCCGGCCCGCATTCGCGATGTCGATGCGGCCCCGGACGGCTCGATATATGTATTGACCGACCGGGACGACGGGAATGTCTGGCGCATCAGCCGCATGAAAGGTTCCTCGGATTGAGCTGGACTGAGTTTGAAATTCAAAGACGCCGATCTGCAAGGCTTTCAACAGCACTGGAACAACGGCCCGCACCGGGATGAACATCACCCTCATCGAACCGTTTTTTACCGGCTCCCACGCCGCCTGGGCCAACGCATACGCTCGACACAGCGCCCACCGGATCACGATTCTCCGTCTCAGCGGAAACTACTGGAAGTGGCGCATGCACGGCGGCGCGGTCACCCTGGCACGAAAATTTTTAAAAACGGATGGACGACCGGACCTGATTCTTGCCACCGACATGCTCGATCTGACCACCTTTCTGGCCTTGACGCGCCGCAAGACCGCCCGAATTCCGGTCGCCATCTATTTTCATGAGAACCAGCTCTGCTACCCCTGGTCGCCGACGGATCGGGATGTGGCTCATCAGCGGGATCACCATTACAGCTTCATCAATTACGCCTCCGCACTGACGGCCGATCTCGTATTGTTCAATTCCGCCTATCACCACCAGGCGTTTTTGGATGCGTTGCCCCGTTTTCTGAGGCAGTTCCCCCCGCCTCAGGAAGAAAACACGGTGGATGCCATTCGGCGGAAAAGCCGTGTTTTGCATCTCGGCCTCGATTTGCAGAAATTGGATGCCCCTGAATGGCGTGATGCAGGGGAAAATAGTCCGGACCGGCCCCCGCTCATTCTCTGGAATCATCGCTGGGAATACGACAAGAATCCGGAGGAATTTTTCCAGGCCCTGTTCAGAATGGATGCCCAAGGCCTCGACTTTCGAGTGGCGGTCCTGGGAGAAAAATTCGGCCGAAACGAGCCGGTTTTCGATTCGGCCCGTGAAAAGCTGAATAAGAAAATCGTTCAGTGGGGGTATGCCGAAAATTTTGATCAATATGCCCACTGGCTCCACCGCGCCGACATCATCCCCATCACCTCCCGGCAGGAGTTTTTCGGCGCCAGTCTGGTCGAGGCCGTCTACTGCGGCTGTTACCCGCTGCTGCCCACGCGCCTCACCTACCCCGAGCTTTTTCCACCCGAGACCTGTCCGGAGCTTTTCTACCGGGACTTCGATGAACTCGTCGAGAAGCTCTCTCGGGCATTGCGCTCGATCGAGACCATCCGCCGGCAAAGTTTCCGTCGTTGCGTAGAAAAATATTCCTGGCGGCATATGGCCCCTCTTTATGATGCCGTTTTTCATTCCATCGCCGAGTAAGATGCAACCATCGTGCTTTTCCCAACTGCGGTAATATTCTTCATTATCATCAGGCCTGACAGATACAGGTTCTTTTATACTTAAAATTTGCATTCCGGGGAAAATCGGCATATCCTTACCCGGTAAAATGAAATTGACCTGATTCAGATGCAAATCATCTTTCCAATCCTGAAATAATCTGATGAAAAGCAATAACAGGAGACCCGAATGAAAGTTTTCGCCATTAATTCCAGCCCTCGAACCGGCGGGGCCAGCAAGACCGAACTGATGCTCAACGCACTGGCGGCGGGCATGCGGGAGGCGGGCGCCGAGGTCGAGGTGGTGAACCTGCGGGAAAAGCGAATCAAATCCTGCATCGGATGCTTCACCTGCTGGACAAAAACGCCGGGCCGGTGCGTTCACCAGGACGACATGACCCTGGATCTCTTTCCCAAATACATGGACGCCGACCTTTTGGTCTTTGCCACGCCGCTTTACTACCACACACTGAACGGCGCCATGTCCACCTTCAGAGAGCGGACCCTGCCGGGGCTTTATCCTGAGACCGAGTTTGACGAAAATGGAAAGAGCTACCACCCCATGCGGTATCAGCCGGGCGGGATGGTCTGGTTGTCGGTGTGCGGTTACGTCGAAGAATCGGAGTTCGACGCGCTGTCGCACTATCTGCACCGCACCCGCCACCGGGATTTCACCATCGTGGCCGAGATCTACCGGAGCGCCGCCGAAGCCATGACCAGCCCCGGTCTGGAGGAGATCGCCAAAGACATCCTCAGGGCAACCACTCAGGCGGGGCGGGAACTGATCGCGTCGGGGTCCATCTCCCCCGAGACCATGGCAAAAATCCGGCAGCCGATTGTGGAACCGGAACAGTATGCCCGGATGGGCGATCTTTTTTGGAAAACCTGCGTGGCCGAAGGGGTGACCCCGAAAGAGTTCTATGAGAAAAAAATGGTGCCGCGGCCGGATTCTCTGGAGGGCTTCATGGCCTTTTTTACATTCTCCCTCAATTCCGATGCGGTGGGGGATCAAACCGTGACGCTCCAGTTTCATTTTTCCGGAGCGGTGACCGGTTCCTGCTATTTCGTGATCACGAAAGAAACGGTCGATGCGGAAAAAGGCGCCGCCATCCACCCGGATATCGTGATCGACACCCCTTTTGAAATCTGGATGGATATCATCACCCGCAAAGCCGACGGTCAGCGGCTGTTCCTGGAACAGAAATATCAGGTCAAAGGCGATCTCAACCTGATGATTCAGCTGTTTCAACCAGCGGAAAACGGCTGAGCGGCCGGTCCGAAGACCGCAAATCCCATTATGGCCGTCCGCACCCCGCACTCGACCCTTCTCGGTCCCCTGATCATGCTCTCCGCCGCGCTTCAGTTCGCGGTGATGGATTTCACCATCAAACTCCTGGGGCCCTATTTTTCAGCCTGGCACATCGCCTTTTATCGGTTTTCCGGCAGCATCATCGTGGTGCTGCTTCTCTTCGGGCGACACCGCAACCCCTACCGAGGCGTCAATTACAAACTGCTGATTCTGCGCGGGGTGAACGGCTCCCTCGGGTTTCTGACCATCGCCGCGGCCATCCATCTGCTTCCGCTCTCCACGGCCATGGTCATCTTTTACACCTATCCGGTCTTTGCCGCCTTTTTTTCCGTCTGGCTGTACGGCGACCGCATTCGGATGGGAGAGGGCGGGTGCATCCTGGCGGTGGTGATCGGGGCCGGGTTGCTCTTTGAATTCCGTATGGCCGGGCTGCCCATAGGCGAACTCCTGGCCTTGGCCGGGGCCATGTTCTTCGGTCTCAGCGTGACCCTGATCCGCTCCCTGCGCAAAACCGACGGTCCGGTGATCATCTATCTCTATTTTTCCACCATGGGGATGCTGGTCACCCTGCCCGCCTTCCTGCGGGACCCCCGCCTGCCGGTGTCCGGCCTGGAATGGCTGCTCTGCCTGACCATGATCCTCTTTTCGGTAGCGGCCCAGATCTCCATGAATCACGGGTTTTTCTACTGCCGAAGCTGGGAGGGCGGGGTCTTCATGACCATGGAGACGGTCTTTACGGTGCTGGCCGGCGTGATCATCCTTCACGAGCCGCTGACCTGGCGTCTGTTTGCGGGCGGGGGAATGATCCTGTGCGGGGTGGTGGTCATGAACATCCTCAGCGCCCGGCGGGTGGAGACGGCTGCGGCGGTGACGGTCAAGCCGCTCGAAAAATGAGGGTTTTTACACCACCGCTCCGTATAGCCGCCGGGTGTTGTGGCAGGCGGCTTCC
>JBKHDE010000204.1:0-8586 GCA_046541495.1 Desulfococcaceae bacterium | reverse complement strand
CGGCCTTCAATCCGTAAGGATGCATTCCGAAAGCTTCACCGGCCGTGATCAGCGCCTTCCAGGCTGCGGTCATCAGGGATGCCGGCATATAGAGATCATAAGTCACCTCTCCCACGGCCCCGGTTCGAATGGCCTGCACCGTAAGGGTTTCTTTCATCAGCCGTAACCGCCGAAATCCCATGAGCGGAAACGCCGCATTGGAGACATTGGATTCGGTAAGCCCCTGCAACAGTTCCCGTGCCAGAGGCCCCGCCATTCGAACGGCGCCCAGGGATTCCGTAAGATCGGCGACCCGGTAATCCCAATCCTTATTTTCAGAATGATCGATCATCCATCGATATACCGCCTTTCCCATCCCGGGAGCCGTGAACACCAGGTAATCCTCTCGTCCCCGGCAGGCGGTCACCGCCTCGTACAGCACGCCGCCGTATTCATTGCATATAAAGGAATGTTTTGCCCTGCCCGGCGTCAGATCAGCCGATTTTCCGATAAAGATCCGTTCCAGAACCTGAACGGCATCGGGGCCGAAAACCCGAAATTTCCCCTGGGCCGCGGCGTCCATGATTCCGATACGACCGCGGACCGCTTCGATCTCCTTCCGGGCGGCCGGGTCGAAATCAAAATAGGCGGCCTGGCGCCATCCGGCGGAGTCGTCCCAGGCGGCACCCGCCTCTTTCAACAAGGAGTGCACCGGAGAGAGCCGATTCAACTGAATTCGGCCTGCTCCGTACACGGCCAAAGGTGTGGGAACCAGAGGCGGCCGAGCGGTAGTGGGACGAGTTCCTTCAGGGGACTCTTCACGCAATCGGGCCAGCAACCAAGGCAAATTAGGACCGGGAATTCCGCTCTGCCCCGGACCGGTTCCGGCCCCGGTGAACCGTTTGGCCGGTTCCGGAGTATCAAAACCCCGGTCTAGGGACTGGCGAAGATGCTTGACGGTGACATCCATGTCGAAGCAGACGAACGTCTTTTTCCCCTTGCCGATATTCAGGAACACCGGTTTTCCTCCGGCAGGCCCCGGCAGCGCCTGAAGCACGGTTTCGCTGTCTTGAAGCGCCGCTTCAACGGAAGCCCCGCAGTCTCCCGCAGCCCGAAGGCCGGCCGACCGGCCGGATGCTTCCACAGCTCCGGGATGGGTCAACCCGGTGATTCGGCCGGCCATATGAACCCGCGGTGGAAGCGACCGGGGCAGATAGAAACCGGTTTCCGGATCATACGCCGGTTCGGCTCCGGTTACAGAAAGCGGGCCGATTACCGGCGACAAGCCGGCCGAAGCCACCAGAAGATCACAGCCGAAAGCCTGCCGCCCTTCTTTTTCATCACGGAGGACAACCCCTTCGACCCGCTTTTTTCCTTTGGCCTCAGATGCATGCCACCGGGACAGATAGGGAATTTTCCGTTCGGACAATGCCTCAACCAGTTTCGAATCACCCGGTTCCGCCCGGCAATCGGCCACCGCCCGGACGGCCATGCCCAGGTCGTTAAGACCGGCCGCGGCTTCCAGTCCTTCATCATGGCCCACGCTGAACACCGCCGCGGTCCCGGGAAGAATGCCGTAAGACCGGGCCAGCCGGTACGCGCAGTCGACCTGCATCACCCCGGGCCGATCATTGTGTTCAAACAGCAGGGCCCGCTCGGTGCATCCGGTGGCGACCACCACCGAACGATACCGGATATCCAGAAGCCGCCGGTCAAATAAATTTTCTTCGCCGCCCATGCGGAAAGCCACGGCAGCCCCTTCCGAAAGATCGATTGCGACCGTCTGATGAAACCGCCGAATGGATGCGGTGTCAACCTGATCCGCAAGCGATCGGGAACGGTGATGAAGGTTCACCCCCGTTTCGAATTCGCCGGTGCGATGATCGAAATTCCCCCCCAGCCAGGGACGGGATTCCAGCAACACCACCCGCACACCGCTTTCCGCGGCCGCCAGTGCCGCCGCCATTCCGGCCGGCCCTCCGCCGATGACGCAGACATCGGTTTGAATATACTGTCGGTCGAACACCGCTTCACTGCGATAATCGGGATCGATACGCCCGATGCCGGCGGCCCGCCGCATCCGTTTGAGAAAAAAAGGCCGAAGCGAGGCGGGTTTGTGAAACCGACTCAGGTAAAACCCGGCCGGCAGGGCCCAGTCCAGCCGATCCATGAATCCCGATGGGTCCCGTTTCAGGCTGAACCGAATATTCTGGGGCCGAACCCGCATCCTCTTCTCAAGAAGAAGGCTCTCGGCCGTCTCATTGGGCCGGCCGTCGATCTCCATCAGGCAATTGGCGGATTCGCCGTTGAGACTGTAAAGTCCTCGGGGCCGGCGGAATTTGATGCTTCGCGAGAAAATCCGCACCCCGTGTCCATAGAGGGCGGTGGCCACCGAATCTCCGTGGAACCCCTTCACGGGCCGCATGCCGAACCGAAATGAAATTCGACGGGACGGATCGATCCGCAGGGTGGTCCGCAAGGTCTCTAAATCGGCGATTCGGTTTCGGTATCGTCGTTTCATTTTTGGAAATCCGTTCTCATCATTCCGCAGGAGAATAACCATGGGGAGTGGAAGCCTCCCCCAGAAGCCGATAGTCCTGAAATCGCTTCAGGGAAAAGGGCCTTAATGTTTTCGGTTTTTCCCCCTCGGCCATGAATTGCGCCATGTATTTTCCCACCACCGGCCCCGATTTGAATCCGAAATCCCCCCACCCGCAATCCAGAAAAAAACCTTTAATGGAAGAATGTCCGTCGATGATAGGCGCCATATCCGGGGTCAGGTCTACCGGCCCGGCCCAGGCCCGCATCATCTTCACCCCGGTCAGGCAGGGGAGCAGTTCCGTCAAAGCCCACGACAAGCGCTGAAGCGGTTCGGTGGCGGTTTGCGTCGATAGGTTGGACCGAAAAACCATTGGACCGCAGGCGACTACCTCTCCTTTGAGGGTCTGGTTGGTATAGCAGGGATACGCCCCCGCAGAAACCACATGATTCAGAAACGGCTTTAGAGGCTGGGTCACCAGAGCCGGGGCGGTCATTATCCGCACGGGGAGTTTAACACCGACCCTTTCGGCGATTTCGGCGGACCAGGCCCCCGCGGCCACCAGAACCCGCGGGGTTTGGACAGGCCCTCGGGAGGTCTCAACCGATTTCACTGTTCCCCCCTGAATGTCGAGTCCGGTCACTTCGGTGTTCTGGTGAATATGAACCCCCCGGCGGGATGCGCCCTTGGCCAATCCCCAGACCACGGCATCATGCCGAAGGGTGCCGCCCGGCGGGTGAAACATACCCCCGATAATCGGGTGTCGGGGGCGGTCGGAGATATCCAGGGCCGGCGCCAGTTCCCGGCAGGACCGGGAATCGAGGATGCGGCTTTCGATCCCCAGAAATTTCCCCGAGGCCGCCGCCAGCCGCAATTCCGCCAGGTCCGCTTCACTGTGGGCCAGCGTGAGCACTCCGCAGTTGAAAAACAGGAGGTTGAGATTGAGTTCCGAGATGAGCCGGGGCCAGAGCTTCAATCCCTCGGCATACAGGGGAATGGTTTCCGGCGCGCGCTGATTGGCGCGGACGATGGCGGTGTTTCGACCCGATCCGCCGTATCCGATATACCGCTTTTCTATAACAGCCACATTTTTCATGCCGTGATTCCGGGCCAGAAAAAAGGCGGCGGAGAGGCCGTGAACGCCGCCCCCGATAATGACCGCATCGTATTCGGATTGTAACGGCGCCCTTTTCCAGAGGCGACGGTCTCGTTTAAACATCAGGCTTTGCCTCGACTCGAATCACGGTTTCCCGGAGCAAAACCGGAGCAAAAATCCATTAACGGTTTAAAATAGGATTCCCGGCGTCCCAGGGTAGGTCCCGAAAGCACCAGTTTGGGCGGCTCCGGCTTTTTCTCTTCCGCTGCCGACAGCCATCGGCCGCCCCGCAGTCGGCACTCGCCGCCGAAGCGGGTGTCGGCATATTCCGCCGACACCGCTTCATCCCCTTCGGCCTTTCCCTCCCAAACCAGTGCCGGTTCGGCGCCCTCGGTTTTGGAGATCCGCAAAACCAGCACCCGGGCGTCGGTCCCCAGCAACCAGAGGTCCGGTTTGCCGAATTCATACCAGGGTGCTTCAGCCGCGCCCGAATCTTCGATTCTCGGTTGACGGTATACAAAACGAAGGGATTCGTCCGGGCCCAGCACCGCCAGTATCCGGCGTATCACCTCCGGCTTGATCCGCTTCTCCGGGGAATCGGCCCGCAGGGTTTTTTCCACCACATCGGTGTACATGCGATCGATTTTTTTTCGAAAAGCCGCCAAATCCTTCACCCGAAAATAGAGCGCCGTCCCTTCGACCACGTCCTCCCCCGGCCGATCATGAGGAAACACCCGCACCCCCAATTCGATCAGGTCGTGGAGGTAGTCATCCAGCAGCGAATCCGAGGGTTCGAGATCGGGATAATCGAAAATCATGGGCGGTTCCGCCATAAAGTCCAGGATTCGATCCCGACGGGCCTCTTCTTCGAGATGGGAAATCATCCGGGTCCGGGTCAGCAATTCGGGCAGGTCTTCCACCCGACGTCTTTTAATATCCAGCAGAAAACCGGCCAGGGACCGCAGCCCGTCTTCGGCCTTTTCCTGAGTGGACCGGGTATCGGTCCGGGCATCGGATAGAACTTTCACGCCCAGCCGCTCTTCGGTTTCGGCCTTCCAGGACTGAAGGGTGTCGTCCTCTGTTTTCAAGTACTGTTCCAAAAACCGCTCCAACCGTTCGGCGATGGTTCGACGTTCCGGGTCGGTCAAAAAGGGCCGGCTGTTGAACCGATCCGGTCCGGCGCTTTTATGGGCCGCCAGGCAATGGTACAAGAAGATGCGGTCGTATTCGCAGCGCAGCTGAAGATGCCCCACCTCTTTGAGCCCGTTCTGAAGGATTTCCTGATTAAGGGGATGGCGCCGGATGAGCTCCGTCAACTCGGCCCCGTAGATCCAGTTGGGGTCGCGATGCCGGAAATCACCCCCGAAAATGCCGGCCGCCTCGCCGCCGATGATGAACATGGTGTCATACAGCAGGCTCAGGGCATACCGGCTGACCAGATGAGAGGACAGTTTTTTGGCTCCGCCCTTGGCAAGTTCCCCCATGGCCCACCAGGCCCCCAGCACCAGGGGATTGGAACCCAGCGTGAACCGGCCCAGGTAGTAGGCGGGCCGCAGAAAGGTCCAGTAAGGGACCGCGGTTTTATACACGTTGTAGGCCTTGACCCCGGTCTGGACCGTTTCATAGATGGTCTGGATATTGTAGGATTTGAAATCGATGGGGAACTGTTCCAGCAGCACCAGAAGCTGTAAGGCCACCCGATTGACCGCCCGAAGCAGCTGCTCGAGGCTGGTTTCCAGCAGCGGATTTCGGGAGTTCGGATTGTAGATTCTGGCCACCGATTCGGTCAGTTCCAGAACATCCCGAACAATGGCTTCCCGCTGAATGTCGCCGTTTTTACGGTACTCCTGTCGTCGAATCTTTTCGAAAATGGCCTCGGTTCGTTTACGGATCAACTCCTGGGCCTTCCGGTCCTGCTGATGAAGCGCCGTAAAGGAGATATTCTCGAAAGCGGCCTCGCCGTCATCGATGCCCCGGGGAAATTCCATCCACTCATGGAAGGTCATCAACTTTCGGGAGAGTTCCGCCTCTTTCTTCTGAAGCACCAGGGTGCGTTTCTCGATCTCCTGGTCGACCTCTTTTTTTAGACCGGTCATGCGGTCCTGTTCCGCCTTCAGCTCCTCTTTTTTCTTTGTCAAGATCTCCTGGTCCGCTTCCAATTGCGCGGCGGCTGCATTGACCCGGTGCCGGAATCCCCATGCGCCCGCCAGGGCGGCCAGACCGGCGCCGTAGAAAACCCATTGCAGGGGTCCCAGAGTCTTGGATGCGGCAAAGGCGGTGATCCACACCGTCAGAACCCCGGTGAAGACCAGAACGATCGGCAGAAGGTGCCATCGTGTGGTCGACTGGGTCGTGGTTTCGTTCATGATTTATTTTGCTCCACCTCGGGTGGAAATCCCTCGCTCCGCCAAGGATCACCCCGGCTTGGCCGGGGTGATCCGGTTGAAAAAGGAACAACAGCTGTTTCCGAATGATTCGGGTCTGCCGTTACCCTTCAGATCGATCCTGGTTTTCTTTTATCACGGAAGGCATTCAGAGAACAAATGCTAATTGAAAGCATCTCCTGAAAAGTTAGAATGCGTAAAAGATCAAGGGAATCGCCCATTGGTTTACCGCCATCCCGACCTTTTTTCGGAACGACAAATGTTATTTGACAAACCTCCGGTTTGGGCGTATGACTGCGTTTTCTGAAGTTAGCGGCTATTTCCGCTTTGGATCTACAAAAAGAGACGATCGAGGTTTTGCAGCATGGGAAGACAGATGTGTTTACGGCAGATGGGCGTGAATCAGAAGGGAATCATCAAATCGGTCAAGGCCGAGGGTGAACTCGGCCGAAGAATTCGCGATATGGGATTGGTGCCCAACACGGAGGTCATGGTGCTGGGCCGGGCGCCCCTGAAAGATCCCGTTGCATTGCGGCTTCGGGATTTTACCCTGTCCTTGCGAAACAATGAGGCCGATTTCATCATGGTGGAGCTGCCGGGGGAATGACATGACTCAGATGCTGAATATCGCCCTGGCCGGCAATCCCAATGCAGGCAAGACCACCATGTTCAACGCCCTGACCGGGTCCCGCCAGAGCGTGGGAAATTACCCCGGGGTCACCGTGGAAAAGCGGGTCGGATTCGTCACCCATAAAGGCCTCAAACTCAATGTCGTGGACCTGCCCGGAACCTATTCGCTCACCGCCTACTCCCAGGAAGAACTGGTGGCCCGGGATTATCTGGTCAAAGAACGCCCGCAGGTGGTCATCGACATTGTGGATGCCAACAGCCTGGACCGAAATCTCTACCTGGGGGTCCAGTTCATGGAATTGGGGATTCCTCTGGTCCTCGCCCTCAATATGATGGATGAGGTGCGAAAAAGCGGCAAGGGTATCGACACTCGAAAACTGTCCCGGCTGCTGGGTATGCCGGTCGTCGAAACGGTGGCCCGGGCCGGCGTGGGAAAAACCCGGCTGCTGGAAGAGGCGATCACCTATGCCGAAGCCCGCGGGGGGTCCTGGAAACCGCTGACCATTTCCTATGGCCCCGATCTCGACCCGGCCCTGTTGGATATGGCCGCGCTGATTGAACAAGAGAAATTTCTGACCGATCTGTATCCGGCCCGCTGGCTGGCCCTTAAATTCCTGGAAGGGGATATCCAAATTCGAAACCTCGTGGAAACGGTCGGTGGAATCGGCCGAAACCTCTCCGAAATCGTCCAGAAAACCGAAAAGCACTGCCGGGCGACCCTGGACACCACCCCGGAAGCGATCATCGCCGATTACCGGTACGGATTCATCGCCTCCGTGACCAAGCAGGTCGTCACCACGGAGACGGACCAGCAGGACCGGATCGCGGTCTCCGACAAGATCGACCGGGTCCTGACCCACCGCATTCTGGGGCCGGCCTTGATGCTCGGGATCCTGTACGGAATGTTTCTGGTGACCTTCACCGTCGGCGATATTCCCATGGGATGGGTGGAATCCTTTTTTGCCTGGCTGGGCGGCGCCGCGGCGGAGGTTCTTCCCGAGGGGCTGCTCAGGTCCATGATCGTCGACGGCGTCATCGGCGGGGTCGGCGGCGTTTTGGGATTTGTGCCACTGATCATGATCATGTTTCTGGGAATTTCTTTTCTGGAGGACTCCGGGTACATGGCCCGAATGGCCTATATGATGGACCGGGTACTTCGCATCTTCGGGCTCCACGGCTGCTCGGTCATGCCCTTTATCGTCTCCGGCGGTATTCCGGGCGGATGCGCCGTGCCAGGAGTCATGGGCACCCGCACCCTGAGAAGCCCCAAGGAGAAACTGGCCACCCTTCTGACCCTGCCCTTTATGCCCTGCGGGGCCAAGGTGCCGGTGTTTCTCCTTCTGGGGGCGGCCTTTTTCGAGGGGGCCGCGGCTCAGGTCCTGTTTTGGATCACCATCGGCGCCTGGGTCACCGCGCTCCTGGTCTCCTGGGTGCTTCGAAACACCGTCATTCGGGGGGAGGCGACCCCGTTTGTGATGGAGCTTCCCCCTTACCGGCTGCCCACCCTGAAAGGGGTCTGCATTCATACCTGGGAGCGGGCCTGGCAGTACATCAAAAAGGCCGGCACCATTATCCTGGCGATCTCCATTCTGATCTGGGCCGCCATGACCTTTCCCACCCTTCCCCAGGAAAAGATGGATGCGATTCGGGAACAGCGGGAAGCCATTCAAATCCGTTTGGATTCGGTTGAAGGACAAAATCAGGCCCGGTTGCAGGCGGAAATCACCCGGTTGGAAAACCGGGCTGCGGAGGCCGCCCTCAAAAACTCATTTGCCGGCCGAATCGGCGCCGGGCTTGAGTCGATCACCCGCTGGGCCGGGTTCGACTGGCGGGTCAATGTGGCTCTGGTGGGCGGGTTTGCGGCCAAAGAGGTCATCGTCTCCACGCTGGGAACGGTTTACTCACTCGGCGCGGTGGAGGTGGAAGCCACTGAAGGGCTGAGCAAACGGCTTCAAAAA
>JBKHDE010000203.1:0-8690 GCA_046541495.1 Desulfococcaceae bacterium | reverse complement strand
TGTAGATATCACGAATTTCGAATAAGCAGGGATGACCCATGCCGAGAGAAAATCCCTGCTTATCAAAAATCCTTGCAGGCGGTTTCCAATTGAATCTGTTGAACCCGATTCCGTCCGTTGCGTTTGGCCTGGTAGAGGGACCGGTCGCTGGCCCTGGCTAGTTCCCGTGGGGATTCATGAGGCGTGGGCAGTGTGGTGGCCGCCCCGAGGGAAATGGTCAGGCAACCGGCGGTGGGGGAGGATTCATGGCGAATATCGAGGGATTCGATTTCCCGGCGCATCTTTTCGGCCACCAAGGCCGCCCCTTCGGGGTCGGTGCGGGGAAGCACCACCACGAACTCTTCGCCCCCGTAGCGGGCCACCAGGTCGCCGGGCCGGTTGACCGATGCGGCCAGAGTCTTGGCCACCTGTTTGAGGCAGTCGTCTCCGGCGGCATGGCCGTAGGTGTCGTTATAGGACTTGAAATGGTCGATATCGATCAGGATCAGAGACAGGGGCGTGCCTTCACGCTGGGACCGTTTCCACTCCCGCTGAATCACTTCGTCGTACCGGCGGCGATTGGAAATGGCGGTGAGTCCGTCCAGAGAGGAGAGATTTTCGAGCAGATCCCGATGCCGCTTGAGTTCCAGATGGGTCCGAACCCGGGCCTTGACGATGGCCATGGTAAAGGGTTTGGTGATGTAATCCACGGCCCCGATTTCGAGGCCCTTGGTCTCATCCGCCACCTCGTTCATGGCGGTGATGAAAATCACCGGAATGTTCCGCGTCTGGGGATCGGATTTGAGGCGCCGGCAGACTTCGTATCCGTCCATCCCCTCCATCATGATATCGAGCAGAATCAAATCGACCGGCAGATCCCCCTGAACGATTCGCAGCCCGTCATCCCCGTTGAGAGCAAAAGAGATCCGGTATCGGCTTTGTAATTCACCGGCCAGCAGTTTGATATTGGAACGTTCATCATCGATGATCAAAATTCTCTGCTTCACGAGTGAATCATCCATTTCCATTCAAATTCAAGGATACATGCAACCGGTGGGCGATTTGCTTGAGTACCCCCAACCCCCCTTCGAAGTCAAGGGTGTTGATGTGAGCCGCCAGGTCCGCCGTCAGGTCCCGTGCCGTGGATTGCATCAACCGCTTTCGAAGCTTTTCAAAGACCTCCTCCGCCGCAAAATCGTGGTCTTCCAGAAGGCGGGCCAGCTTCGCCGACAGACCGGCGATCTCCGACAGGTCCGCGTCCTTTTCACTTGGGATCGGTTCGGCGGCCTCCCGGGTCTCACTTTCCGCGGTCTCCCGAAGCCGGTTCGCCCCTTTCAGCACCCGGTCCAGGGCCGCTTCAAAAGCCGGCAACCGGGTCGACGCCGCTTCCGTATCCCCCTTTCTTAGGGCCGATTCCAGGGCCAGGGCCGCGGTATACAGTTGAGTGGCGGAAAAATTTCCGGCCACCCCTTTCAGGTTATGGACCAGCCGCAGGGCGTGATCCGAATGCCCGGTATTCAGGGCGGTGCGAATCTCCCGGGCGGTATCGGAATGGCGATCCACGAATTCCAGCAGGAGTTTTCGAAACAGGCCCTTCCGCTTAATTCGAGTCAGGGCCGCCGGTAGATCGATGCCGGGCAGCCGGTTGGGAAAATCGACCTCCTCGGCCGGGTCCTCCGCCGTCACCGCCGGCAGGTCAAGAGATACCGAAGGGGTGACCCATCGGGCCAGCGCCGCAAACAGCCGCTCCGACTGAACGGGTTTGGTGACGTAATCGTTCATTCCCGCCTCGATACATTTCCCCATATCCCCTTTCAAGGCATGGGCGGTCATGGCGATAATGGGCAGGTCCTTGAATCGAGGGTCGTTGCGGATGATGCGGGTGGCCTCGTATCCGTCCATCTCCGGCATCTGAATGTCCATCAGCAGGCCGTCATACCGGGCCGCCTGAATCGCCCGAAGGGCATCCAGCCCGTTGTCGGCGGTATCCACGATCACCCCGGCACCTTGCAGCATCTCGGTGGTCACCTGCTGGTTGATGAGGTTGTCTTCCACCAGAAGCAGCCGGCTTCCCTGAATTTTTTCCACATATACGCAGGAATCGGATGGGGATCTTTTTTTCCGGCCGTTCTCCGGGCCGTTTCCGGGGCCGAAAATCCCCAGAATGGTGTCGAACAGCAGAGAAGGCTTGACCGGCTTGATCAAAAAGGCGTCGGCGGAGGCCTCTCCGGCCCGGTGCCGGACCGCTTCCCGGCCGAAGGCGGTCATGATGATCACCGGCAGATGGGAAAGCCCCTCGGTTTCACGGATTTTTTCCAGGGTGGTGATTCCGTCCATGCCGGGCATGCGCCAGTCCATCAGAACCAGATGAAAGGGATGTTCGGTATCCGCGGCGGCGGCCAGTTCCCGCAAGGCCGCTTCGCCGGAGCCGCAGGAGGCGATGTGCCCGGCAAAAGGCGCCAACACCTCGGTATACACCACGCGGGAAGTCTCGTTGTTATCCACCACCAGCACCTTGAGATCCCGGACCCATTCCGGGCTCGGCCGATCGGCTCCGGGTTGCTGTGGTTCCCAGACCCCCAGTTCGGCGGTAAAATAAAAGGTGCTGCCCTTATCCGATTCGCTCTCCACCCCGATTTCCCCGCCCATCAGCTCCACAAGCTGCTTGCAGATGGCCAGGCCCAGGCCGGTTCCGCCGTAGCGCCGGGTGGTGGAGCTGTCGGCCTGGCTGAAGGAGCTGAACAGGGTCGGCAGGACCGCCCGGTCGATGCCGATGCCGGAATCGGCCACCTCGAACCGCAGCCGAACCCGGTCCTCTTTTCGGGTAATCAGAGCAACGCGAATCACCACCTCTCCCCGGTCGGTGAACTTCATGGCGTTGTTGGTCAGGTTGATCAGGAGCTGACTCAGCCGCAGGGAATCCCCCACCAGATGGGTCGGCACCCCGTCGGCCACGGAGATGATCAGCTCGATCCCCTTTTGAGACACCTTGTCGGTAAAAAGATCGGTGAGGTTTTTCAACACATCCCCAAGGCGAAACTCCGCATGCTCCAGTTCAAGGCGTCCGGCCTCGATTTTGGAAAAGTCGAGGATGTCGTTGATGATCCCCAGAAGCGAGTTGGCGGATATCTGAATTTTATCCAGATAATCCTGTTGCCGGGGGGAGAGGTCGGTTTTGAGGGCCAGTTCGGTCAGACCGATCACCGCGTTCATGGGAGTGCGGATTTCATGGCTCATGTTGGCCAGAAAATCGCTTTTGGCCCGGGTGGCCGCCTCGGCCGCCTCTTTGGCGATCTTCAACTCCTCGGTGCGCTTTCGCCGGGTGATGTCTTCGAGAATGCCCTCGTATTGGATCGGCCTTCCGTGCTCGTCCCGAACCAGATGGCCGCTCAGGCTGATATGGATGATGCCGCCGTCTTTTCGGTAAAACCGGGTTTCAAAATTTTTGACATACCCGTCCCGCAGCATGGTTTCACTGAGCTCTTCCCGCTTTTCGGGATTGACATAGAACTGGTCCCGAATATTGGTGACCAGCCGAATCATCTCTTCTTCGGAGTCGTAGCCCATGATCCGCACCATGGCCGGGTTGGCGGTGACCAGCTGTCCGTCCGGGGTGGTCTGAAAAATCCCCTCGGTGGCGTTTTCAAAAATGGACCGGTATTTTTTTTCCGACGCCCGCAGCGCCTCCTCGGCGATCCGCCGCTCTCGAATCTCGGTCTGCAGCTCGCGATTGGCTTTGGCGAGCTGGCCGGTGCGCTTTTCGACCTGAATTTCGAGTTCATCCCGGGCCTTTCGCAAGGCCGCTTCGGCCTGCTTGCGATCGGATATGTCATCGGCGATGAGCAGAATCCCGCTGAGGGCCCCGTCATGCCGGCGCAGCCCGTTGACGCTCATGTTGACCGGAAAATAAGACCCGTTCTTTCGCACATGGGTCCATTCCATCTGCTCGGCGCTGTTGCGGACCCCGTACTCCAGCAGAATATCGGTCACCCCGGTGATCCGGCGGCCGGTTGCCTCGGAGAGTTTTCGGCTGTGGCGGACCAGTTCGGAATCGAGCAGAAACAGGGCCGGCGTCTCCGTCTTGATCACCTCGGAAGCCCGATATCCGAGCAGGTTTTCAGCCCCGGTATTGAAGACCTGGATGATGCCGCGAATGTCGGTGGCGATGATGGCGATTCGGGTGGCCGAGTTGAGCACCGCCTTGCGCTGGGCATTGGCCACCTGAAACCGACGAAGGATCTTCTCGGTCTCTTCGAACTGCTTCACCACCAGGCTGGCGGTGATTTCAGCGGCTTCCCGGGCCACCCGAATCTCTTCCCGAAGCATGTCGTTTTCCCGGGATATTTGGGGAAACCGGTCGAACTGTAAAAACTCGGCGATCTGGATATTGGGTTTCATGGGTTCACATCGATGCCGTGGGCGTGGGTATTTTCATATCCTTTCCCTTCAGATTCGGAAACTCCGGCCGGAACCCCGCAGATCCGCGGCATGGACGGTACAGACCAGACAGGGATCAAAGGAGCGGACCACATGACCCACCTCCACCGGATCACCCGGGTCCCGCACCGGGGTTCCCACCAGGGCCTCTTCCATGGCCCCTCGCACCCCGTTTCCGTCCCGGGGGGAGGCATTCCATGCGGTCGGGGTGATGATCTGGTATTTTTCGATGGCCCCGTTCCTGATCCGCACCCAGTGGCCGAGGGCGCCCCGGGGGGCTTCCAGAAGGCCCGCCCCTTCCCCGTCTTCCGGCTCCCGGGCGGCTTGGTAAAAGGGCTCCCGCTCCCGATGGAGTTCGGACAGCCATTGGTTCAGGACCGGCAGAAGCAGGGCCGGTCTGACCAGCCGGGCCAGTTCGCGAACCATGGCATTGGGGCCGGACCGGCCGACCAGGTCGGAAAACAGCGGATGATCCGCCACCATCAGCTCGGCCAGGGGGCCGGTTTCCACCGGCAGCCGGTCATACCGAGGGGCCTTGCACCAGGAATATTTTCCCCCCTCGCCGCCGGTGGCATAGGGGACGGTTTGCCCCTGCATGGGATGAAGCCGCCCCTCGTCCTTAAACCAGGAGCAGGCGGTCTCCTCGGTGATCTTTCCCGGGTCCAAAGCCGACCGCCGGATTCCCGGGGCGATGCCGCGGGGCAGAAAATGGTCCTTCCCCTTCACCGGAGAGACCCCGGTCTCATCCGGCATCTCCAGCACCCCGAAGCTGATGAAGTTGCCGTGCCCCTGTCCCACTCGATCCAGCCCTGCTTCTCGGGAAAAACGAAGAAAAAAACCGATTTCACTGTTTCGATGCGCCTCGGATTCGTCCAGCCAGTTATCCAGATCCTCCTTCGACCGAACCTCGGCCCACCGCTCCACCGAACACCCCAGCACCCGGCTTTCATACCACTTTCGGTAGCCGTTGAGCAGATACCGGCACTGGGCCGTTTCACTGCCGTTGGGGGCCGACACCACCCCGCCGGGCACCATAAATGAGGAATGGGGCCATTGCCCCCCGAGGATGGCGATGATCTCCACCACCCGGGCGGTTTCCTGAATGGTGCGCACCGCGGTTCGACCCCGCAGGGGCTGATACCGCGCCAACGCCTCGGCATACATCGAATGATCCCGGTATCCTTTTCCGGCGAAATCCGACATGAAGATCAGAAACCCGTGTCGCATGTCATTCTGAAGTTTTTCCACCCCCAGGGCCAGGTTGCGGATTTTTTTTGCCGGACCCGGCACCCGAACCTCGAAGATTCGGTCCAGGGCCTTGGCCGCGGCCTTGAGATGGGCCGTGCTGCAAATACCGCAGACCCGCGGGGTGATGACCAGCCCGTCCAGGGCGCTTCGGCCGATCATGATGTTTTCGAAACCCCGGTACATGGAACCGACGCACCAGGCATCGGTGACGACGCCCGCCTCGATTCGAATGCGGACCTCCAGGTCGCCTTCCACCCGGTTGACCGGAAAGGTGTGAATGGTGGTTCCCATATCAGATCCCGGTCTTTCTCAGCTTCAGCCGTTTGGGCGCGGCGGCGGCTGCGATCCCCTTATACGCCAGGTAGTGGGCCCGGTTGACACCGTCGGGCAGTTCGATGGGAATCCCCTCGATGTTTCGGGTTTTGAAAAAGGGGTACTGCTGGGGAAAGTCGGGCCGGGTGCAGCCGAAGCAGGGCACCCCCACCCGGGTTTTGGAAGAGCGCCGGTTCCAGAGCAGCTTGTTGCAGGGGCCGTAGACCAGGGGCCCGTGGCAGCCGAGATAGAAAAAGAGGCATCCTTTTTCCCCGAATTCCTTCTCCTCCACCCGGTATTCATGGTACTCGTTCCGGGTGCAGCCCTGATGGACCATGGTGCCGTACCACTCCAGCGGCATCTGGTAGGGCGTCAATTCCAGGGCGCCTTCTGAAACGACGGTCTGAATCGCGCCGGTGACCACCCCGGGATGGCAGGGGCATCCCGGCAGATTGATAACCGGCATGCCGCTGCCGGTCCTGAACTTCTTCCCCAGAAATCCCCCTGAATCCCATTTGTGAAACTGAAGCCCGGTGGCTTCGATTTCGCCGTCCGCCCCCACCCCGCCGAAGCTGGCGCAGGTGCCGACCGCCAGAACATACCGGGCCTGCTTGGCCAGGCCGGCCAGCAGATCTTTTTTGGGTCTGCCGAACAGGGTGTCGAACATGCCGGTGCCGGAAGGACCGCGAATGACCGATCCTTCCACGCAGAGAATATCCAGCTTCTGCTCCCCCGACAGGATCGCTTCATGAAGGGTTTGCCGATCCGCCACTCCGATGTTGGAAATGGAGGCGTGCCAGAGAATCTCGATATTCAGGGTGTCGAAAAACTCGGCCATGTTAGGCAGGTCGGAGTTGAACAGGGACCAGGTGTCCCCCCCGCATCCGCCGCTTTGCAGCCAGTAGAGGGTCAAGGCCCCGCCTCCGGTTTCGGTCTGCTGATCCATTTTCTTTGAACCTCTTTCATTTCGGATTGGCCGATGGTATTTCCATTGGGACGACCCCGTACCATTACACAGGCCAAGGTTTCTGATCAAGGATTTTATGGAATACGCTACAAACCCCTATAACCTTTTGCAAGTCCCCCGCCGTCCTGAAAACAGACAGATGCCGCCTTGACATCGGGCCGGGCTTCACGTATGAGAAAAATCATATCTTACTGGGAGGATACTATGGGCTTCAATCTGAAAAACCGGAGTTTTCTGAAGTTGGCGGATTTCACCCCCAAAGAGATTCGGTTCCTGCTGGACCTGTCGGCGGAACTGAAACGGGCCAAATACACCGGAACCGAACACCCCCGGCTGACAGGCAAGAATATCGTCCTGATCTTCGAAAAAGCCTCCACCCGAACCCGGTGCGCCTTTGAAACCGCGGCATTCGACCAGGGGGCGAGGGTCACCTTTTTGGGGCCCACCGGCTCTCAGATGGGGGCCAAGGAATCCCTCAAGGACACCGCCCGGGTCCTGGGCCGGATGTACGACGGCATCGAATATCGGGGCTTCGGGCAAGAGCGGGTGGAGGAACTGGCCCGATATGCGGGGGTGCCGGTCTGGAACGGTCTCACCAACGAGTACCACCCCACCCAGGTGCTGGCCGACCTGCAGACCATGGAGGAATTCTCGGACAAACCCCTGAACCGGGTCCGGTTCGCCTATCTCGGGGACGCCCGGAACAATATGGGCAATTCCCTGTTGATGGGGGCCGCCAAAATGGGTATGGATTTTCGCTCCGTCGCGCCCGAAAGCCTTCAGCCGGACCCCGAACTGGTGAAAACCGCCCGAGGCATCGCCAAAACCACCGGCGCAACCCTGTCGATCACCGACTCGGTGGCCGAAGGGGTCAAAGGGTGCGACTTTCTCTATACCGATGTGTGGGTCTCCATGGGCGAGGACGAATCGGTCTGGCAAAGCCGAATCGATCTTTTAAAACCGTATCAGGTCAATGATTCGGTCATGGAGATGACCGGCAATCCCGAGGTTAAATTTCTTCACTGCCTGCCCGCCTTTCACAACCGGGACACCGTCATCGGCGAGCAGATTTTCAATCGGTTCGGGCTGGCGGCGATGGAGGTGACCGAATCGGTGTTCGAGTCGGATGCATCCGTGGTGTTTGATCAGGCGGAAAACCGGGTTCACTCCATCAAGGCGGTGATGGTAGCGACCATCGGGACTTGAAAAACGCTGAGATTGTGTCTAACTCCTGCTTTCAGCATTTGTGGCAGACGGAGCCTGCTTCTTCCATGTGTTTGTAGAAACTTGCAAAATCGATTTGATAATTGAAATCATCCCGTTCCTTGTATCGCTGCCCTTTGATATCCAGATTTCTGACCAGAATCAATTCCTCCGTGATGTTGGAGGCCTCCACGATCTTCATTCCCGACGGCGCCCAGATGCCGCTTCCACCCCAAAAATAGTCCCCGGTAACCGCGTGAGGTCCAACCATATTTGCGCCCAAGCTCCAGACCTGATTGTAAGCCGCTTTTGAAGAGTTCATGAGATCCCAGAGAAAGCCATAATAATGATCCCGCTTGATGTTCATGCGCGGATATTCCCGAAAAGCTTCCGAACGCCAATCCGCCATCGTGATGATTGCGTCTGTATGATCTTTGAATGCATAATTTTTTGCCAACTCTACAAAACAAAGATCATAACAGATCAAAAAACCGAATATCCCCCATTTCGTTTCTATGGTAAGACGACCATCGGAACCTTGCCG
>JBKHDE010000202.1:0-8705 GCA_046541495.1 Desulfococcaceae bacterium | reverse complement strand
CAAGAACTTTATCTATAGAGGCGAGGCCATGTCAACAAAAAACGCTCCCAAATTAATGGACGAGGTGAGAAATGTCATGCGCCTCCGCCACTATTCCATCCATACCGAACGGTCCTACTGCGACTGGATTAAACGATTTGTGAAATTCCATCAGATGGCTTCCCGGGAAGAGATGGCCGACGGCGAATCCAAGATTGAAGCTTTTTTAACCGATCTTGCCGTGAACGGAAACGTAGCGCCCTCCACCCAGAACCAGGCCATGAACGCCCTGGTGTTCTTGTACAAGCATGTGTTGAAACTGCCGCTGGACCAGGAAATCAACGCGGTCCGGGCCCGGAAGAAAAAGAATATCCCTGTGGTTATGACCCGTGAAGAAACGGCGAAGGTGATTTCCCTCATGAGCGGGGTGCCCCAGATGGCCGCGAAGCTGATGTACGGGTCCGGCCTGCGGATCGCTGAAGTCATTCGGCTTCGGGTCAAAGACATCGATTTCGATTACAAGCAGATCACAGTCCGCTCAGGAAAAGGAGAAGAGGGCAGGGCGGCCACGGCGTAGTCAGCCCGTTGGATGATTTGGGCGCTTAAGGTGCCTTCGCACTCCCGAACCCCATCACAACCTTCGCAGTCCCCTCTTCAATCGCAATCTCCGCATCCGGATACCGCTTCTTGAAAACGTGGATCATCGCCTTGTTCTCCAGCATCACATGGGCCAGAAACCCCCGGTATCCGTTTTCTTCGGCGATTTCCTCCAGATTCGAGAGCAGATAGGAGGCCACCCCCATGCCCTGCCAGTCCTCCCGAACCACAAAGGCCACCTCCGCCAGGTTCTCTTCTCCCTCGGCCTCGGTATAGGACCCCACGGCGAACTGACTGAAGGAAATGAAGCGTGGTCCGTGGTCAGTTAGCTCTCCGAACGCCGTAGATGGCACTCAACAATTCGGCCGCGGATGCCGACTTGCTGACGAATCCATCCGCCCCGGCCTCAAGAATAGAGTGGACAATAGCTTCGTCCCTGTGCATGGACAATCCAATCACCCGGACTGCGGGCATTTCGGATTTAATGTGGCGGGTGGCCTCAATACCGTCCATTTCGGGCATGGAAATATCCATAACGATCAAGTCCGGTTGTAATTGCCTGGCTTCCTCCCAAGCTTCGCGACCATTTGCAGCCTCACCCACCACCTGGATGTAAAGCGGTCGGCAAAGCCCTCCCTTTGCCGACCGCTTTCTTGTGGGGTGCCTCTCAAAGAGTATTGTGAGATACAGAATGCTGAATTCCGCACATGTTATCATCTGACGAAGTCAACTCCGCACCCTCTCCACAACAGCCCGGACCCCTTCGAGCACCTTTCCTTTAAAACGAAGCGCTATTGCGGAGTCGAGCATTTCCGGTGTGAGCATTCGGCTGTTTTCCGTCAGTCGGGCCAGGGCGGCCAGGGCCCAATCAGGGGCTTTAAGCTTGAGGGCTTTGAAATCGACCGTTTCCACCCGGGCCGGGGTGTCCGGCAGTTCCACACCGGCGGCGGCCAGGACGAGGGTCTCTTCGGAAAGGCCGGCGAACATCTTTTTTCTGCGGGCAACTCCCTCCGGGGCCAGGGCTACGACGACCGACGGATTTTCAATGCCGGTATAGCCGATCTCGTGTTCATCCAGAATCATTTCGCTGACCGAATGGCCCCGCATCACCGTGATCGGATAATCGTTTTTCTGGGTGGCGTGAAGCCCGGCCGTGGCGCCCGCCAGGCAGAGGATCTCCCCGGCGGTGAGGATGCGCTGGCCGGCGCTGCCCAGAATTACCATCTCCCGGCGCCCGCTCTGCGGTGCCCGGTGTTCGGCATGAATCCGAGCCGGCGGCGGAACCGGGGCGAGTTCGGCGGCTTCCCGGCGGTAGGCGGTGCCGTATTCGGGGCGGGCGTTTCGGGCCGCGTAATGGTCCAGGGGCGGAAGTCCGGACAATTCCGTCTCGATGGCGTTTGGTGTGAGCTTGTTGCGTTTGGTGTAGCGGCCGGGGCAGACGCCCCGGATATCCATCACCGAAAAGCCCTTGAATCGAATGGCGCTCTGCATCTGATCCACCAGATCTTTCTGGTAGGTGGAGGCCCGGACCATCATGGCCGCCCCGGCCGCGCCGGCTACTTCGCAGATGTCCACGGGCCGCTCGATTCGGTTGAGAAAACCCGAACCGACCCGGGCGTCTTGAGGGGTCGTGGAAGAGCACTGGCCCCCGGTCATGCCGTAGTTGAAATTGTTGAGCACCAGAAGGGTGAGATCGATGTTGCGGCGGCTGGTGCTGAGCACGTGGGCCCCGCCGATGCCCAGGCCGCCGTCGCCCATGGTGACGATGACGGTGAGATCCGGCCGGGCCATTTTAATGCCGGTGGCGTAGGTGAGGGCCCGGCCGTGAAGGCCGTGAAAGGCGTGGGTATTGAAAAAAGTGTCGAAAAGCCCCGAACACCCGATATCGGTGACGATGACCACCTGCTCGCCCGAAAGCCCCATTCCGGTGAGGGCCTGATCCAGGGCGCGGACCACCCGTTCGTGGGCACAGCCCGGGCAGAAGACGGGAGGCCGGCTGCTGTTGAGAAGACTATCCATGAATCACCTCCATAATCTGTCCGGGATTGACCAGCTCTCCGTCCATCCGGCCCACGAATGAAATGTCTTTTCCGGGCAGCAGGCGTTGAATTTCCCGCACGTACTGGCCGAGGTTCATTTCCACCACCACGACCCGTTCGTATTCTGCGGCGGCTTCTTGAATCCGCTTTTCAGGCACCGGCCAGAGAGTCTTGAGCACCAGCAGGGAGGCCGGACGATCGGTTCCGGACAGAGACCGCACCGCATCCCGGGCCGCCCGGGCGCTGATACCGTAGGTGATGACCAATGTATCGGCGCCGGGGACAGTCTCTTCATCGCAAAAGGTGAATTCCTTGACAGCGCTCTCCAGCTTTTTCATGAGCCGGTCCTGGGTCTCGGCGATTAGCGCCGGATCGGTGGTGATGTAGCCGTCCGGGCCATGGGTGGATGAGGTCTGGCGAACCAGACGATCTCCGCCGATGGGCAGAAAATCGGGGGTCAGGCGTCCTTCCGGCGCCGCAAACGGCAGGTAGGGCCGGTCGGGATCGGCGGTTTTTCGGTTCTGGATGTCGGGTTTCTTGAGTCCATCCAGGTCGAGGGTCTCCCGGGTCATGGAGATCTCCTTGTTGGCCGCAATGAACACCGGGCAGCGGTAGGTTTCCGCCAGATTGAAGGCGTGGCGGGTGAGGATATAGCAGTCTTTCACGTCCACCGGCGCCAGCACGATCACCGGCTGCCCGCCGGAATTCCCCCAACGCAGAAACTGGATGTCGCCGTCGGCCCCTTTGGTGGCCGAGCCGGTGGAAGGCCCCAGCCGCTGGACATCCACAATCACGATGGGGATTTCGCTGCCGACGGCAAAAGAGATCTGTTCGCTGTACAGGCTGATGCCCGGCCCGGAAGTGGCGGTCATGGTTTTGAAGCCGGCCATGGAAGCGCCCAGACAGAAGCCGATGGAGGCGATTTCATCCTCTCCCTGAAGACAGATCCCGCCGGACGGCGGCAGGAGCCGGAGCATGGTATTGTAAACGGTGGTGGCCGGGGTGATGGGGTAGCCGGCGAAAAACCGGCAGCCGGCATCCAAAGCCCCCCAGCCGATCGCCTCGTTGCCTTCCAGTAATGTCAGTGCCATAAACAGCCCTCCATATGATCACAAATCTGATCAAATTACGAATCAAAATATGGAGACCCTCTAATGGAAATAGGCGGCTTTGTCAATCCTTTTGCCGAGAAATCCCGAGAAGCGATATAGCGGCCGGTGCTTCGAACCCTCAGCCCCGGGTTGCGGACAGGAGTTTGTCCACCCCCTGAATCACATGCGATTTGACCCGACGAATATGGCCCGCAAGCACCGCTTTCGCCTTTGAAGTATCGCCGGATTCGATATGCTCGAATAGGGTCCGGTGGTCGGTATCCGCCGCCTCCAGGGATGTGGAAAACAGAAAATTGCCGCCGTATTTGAGGTAGAGCAGGTCGAACAGGTTTTGAAGGGTTTTTTGATGGACCCGGCATTCGGAGAGGGCGGCCAGGGTGAGATGAAATTCCATGTCGCGCAGAAGCCGGTCATAGAGATACACCTCTCTTGAAGCCGCCATGTGGGCCTCCAAAGCGGCCCGCAGGCGTTTCAGCCCGGGCGGGTTGATGCCCTTTTGAAGGGTTTTGGAGAGCAGGTCGAGTTCGATCAGTTCCCGAAGCTCATAGATTTCAGCCACCTCCTGAAGACTCAGAGGCGCGGTGTAATAGCCGCGATTGGGTTCGTGTCTGACCAGCTGCTGGAACTCGAGCCATTTCAATGCCTGAATCACGGGTGTCTGGCTCATCCCCAGACGGTCGGAGAGATCCCGGTAGGAGATCTTCTGCCCCGGTGCGATTTCATTGTGGAAAAGCATGTTCCGGATGCCCTGATAGGCTTTTTGGGTGTGGCCTTCCGCAGGCGGGGGAATATTTTTTTTCGGGGCGTATTTGGCCATCAGATCTCCGACCGTGTAGGATGGACTACTCAGCGGTTTCCAACAGTCGATCATTCAACGCCCCGAGCGAATCGATGATCGTTTTCATCTCTTTATGGACCTGGTCTCTGCCCATTCGGTCAAGGCCCTCAAGATCCACTCGGCTCGCCACCCGGTGAAGTGCGTCAATGCGCTTTAAAATTTCCAGTCTGAACAGGTCGGAGTCTATCATGGTGCAGGTTCCTTTCTCATGTTGCAGATTAATGTGAATCTGTGTTTTCATTTTTTTTATCGCAGAGAATTCTTGCGGGTTCATCCCTAAAATCGAGTGCTGGAAAAGAAATCGTCGAATATGATGAGAATATGACATAAGGAACATGCGAAAGCAAGCACCTAACGGCAGGTGCGCTTCGCCAACTGGAGAACTCGATTCCCCAAATAAACGGCGGTCTTCTTGACTTTTCGAGAAACTTGAATAATACCGTAATCAAAAGACCTTCGTCATTTGCATAAGAGGGGGAACATGAGGGGAATAAGGGTAAAAAAAGCCAAATCACAGTGGTTTCCTGTTTTTCTGGTAGGGATCGCCATCCTATCATGCGCTCAAGCCGAGGAAAGGACGGCGTCTCGAAAGGCCGATCCTGCACCTTTCGGACCTGCGCGGAGAATCGGCAGGATTCAAGATGTCCGCCTCACCGAGTGCTCGGGCCTGGATGCATCGCCCAGAAACCCGGATCTCTTCTGGGCCGTCAACGACGGCGGCAACGGCCCCTATCTTTATGCCCTGGGAGGGGACGGCCGGAGCCGAGGCAGGGTGAGGGTTGCAGGTGCACGCAACCGGGACTGGGAGGGGTTGGCCACCTTTGTTCACGAAGATCGATCCATGATTCTGATCGCCGATTTCGGGGACAACCGGGAGCGGCATGATACCCATACCCTGTACGTGATCGAGGAACCCCCGCTTACCGGCGAAAAATACACCGAATCCGCCGCGGTGGAACCGGTATGGCGGATCATCTTTTCCTATCCGGACGAAAACCATGACGCCGAGGCGGTCGCCGTGGATTCGGCCGGCAAAAGGGTGCTCATTCTGACCAAGCGGGACGCCCCGCCGCTGCTTTTCGAAGTGGACGTGAAATCCGCACCTGCCGATGCGCCGGTGACTGCCCGAAAAATCGCCGAAGTGGACCGGATTCCCCCGCCCTCTTTGACGGACCTGGCTCAGACCTACGGCATGGTCTATTCCCATCCCACCGGAATGGATCTTTCTCCGGACGGCCGCCGGGCGGTGGTGCTCACCTACAAGCATGCCTATCTTTTTCCCCGGGGGCCAGAGGAGACATGGGCCGCAGCCTATTCCCGGAAACCGATTCAAATCCCGCTTCCTCATCCCCGGGATCACACCGATCTCAGACAGCGGGAAGCCATCTGCTTCACATCCGACGGACAAGCGCTGATCGTGACCTCCGAGGGGGAAAATGCGGGGATGTATCGGTTGGATATCCCTTGATGCTTTTCTCCCGCAATATCTGAAGGCGGATGCAAAGAAATTCGGCGCCTTCTAAGAAAACAAAATCGTCTGACCGGGAACAACATCTCCTGCGGAATAGGTCACCCGATGCCGGATTTTTTCGCCCGGGTCGAACAGCGTGACCTCGTCGCCGGTGTTGTTCAGGGGGAGTTTGCCCGGCTGAAGCAGGATCTCCTTTTCTTCGCCTCCTGCCAGGGTTCCGGACAGATGCACCTGGTGACCGGAACGGTCCTGAAGAAACCAGCCTTCCAGGTCGGCGGCGTTTCTGCCGGTATTTGCAAGAAGCACCTGCTCGAACCCGGCATCCGAACCGATCGGGTCGGGCAGAAGGGACCGAATCATCAGGGCAACGGCGGACGGATCATCCCGCCGGTCCGCGAGGTTGTCGGCGATCTGTTCCGGGGAGGTCACGATCATTTGCGGACGACCGAAATAGGTGCTCAAACGGCCGGCGACATAGGCATAACTGCGTCTGTATTTATCCGCGGTGCTGCTGCTGATATATCGGGTCTCCAGCAGATTGAGAATGGTTTGTCCTTCCGGGGCGTCGATATCCGGAATGAACAGATGAAAGGGCTGTTCGAGTGAACCGATGCCGATGAGCCCGTGGTCGCCGCCGGCTCGTGTTAGGGTCCGCAGTTCCGTAAACACCGTTGCAGCGTCTCCGGCCTCGGCTTTCGCCTTTATGAGTGCGTAATCGAGGCGGGGATTGAGAACCGAAGCGTCCACTGCGCGAATCCGGCGGTATTCATCGATGATCGTTGCGCGCACCTGCCACCAGATGCTCAAGGCGGCGTAGTTTCGAAATTCTCCGCCGTTGACCTCGATAGGATTCCACACACCGATTCGCCGACCTTGAGCCTTCCGTTCCGCCGTTCGGTAGCGATGATGGTGGCCCGCGAATACCGCATTGCCGTATTTGACGAAATAGGGGCTGTAGCCTTCACCGATCATGGTGTCCTGAAAATCCATACCGTCTCGAAATACATATACCAGGAGTCGTCCGTAATTGCCCCGGTATTTTTCCAGACAGGTTTTCAGATCTTCCCGGCCCGGGAACTCGATGGTGACCGTTTCCGCGCCCTGGAAAAAGGCTTCGGCCCGTTTTTTTGCCTGTTTACCCCATGGGGTGACCGGCTTGCCGCCTCCGGCGCGGGATTCTTCGGTGTCCAGGGACAAAATCCGCAGAGATTCATCATTATCCGCGTCGGGCAGAAACACCCGAATGGTGTCGCCGTCCACCACCCGGCTGAATCGAACGTCGATATGGGTTCCTTTGATCATGTTTTCACCTTTTACCCTTTGAGAGTATTGGATAACGGATCGAAGGCGGCTGGTGCGGTGCGACCGACCTTTATCGGCTTTGTTTACGCGGGATAGGGTTTTTCCTGATTCATGACGCTGTCCAGAATCGGTTCCAGTTCAGGGAATTTGGGGATAGGGATTGGATGGGCCTGGATTTCGGGCAGAGGAGCGGAGATCAGTTCCTGAAGACACCGATCCTTCTGTGCCCAGAGGGTATTGACCCAGCTCTGAAAAGCCTGTCTAAAGGCGGCATCATTGAAGTAATCGCCCAGCATCTCCCGGGTGATCGGCAGGGATCGAATCTGTACCCGAATATCCCGGACATTTCCGCATACATAATCCCAGAAACTTTTGGCGCCCTCCGGATAAGCGATGGTGACGTCGATAAAGCTGTTGAGGTGTTCGCCCATGGCGGAGAGGGTAAAGGCGATGCCGCCGGCCCGCGGTTTGAGCAGGTGTTGATAGGGGGAGTCCTGTTTGGCGTGTTTGGCCCGGGTGAACCGGGTGCCTTCCAGAAAATTCATCACCGACACGGGCAGGGTTTTGAATTTTTCGCAGGCCTTGCGGGTGATTTCCAGGTCGCGCCCCTTGAGGTGGGGGTTCTTGCGCAGAAAGCTTCGTGTATAGCGTTTCATGAATGGAAAATCGAGGGCCCACCAGGCCTGACCCAGCAAGGGGACCCAGAAAAGCTCCTGCTTCAGAAAAAATTTCAGAAACGGAATTCGGCGATAAAACACCTTCTGAAGGACCGGAATATCCACCCAGGATTGATGGTTGGAAACCACCAGGTACCAGTCTTTTCCTTGCAAGGATTCCAACCCCTGGATATGCCAGCGCGTATTGCAGAATACCCGATGGGTCAGGTTGTTGACCCCCACCCAGGCAGTGGCGCATCCGTTCAGGATCGCGTCGAAGTATTTGCGGAAGGGCTTGAACGGAATGATCAGTTTCAGAAGCGCCGTCAGATAGATCGGCACCGCCCAGAAGAAGGTATTGAGCGCATAAAGGAAAAGTACCAGAGCGCCCCTGAGGTTGGATATCGATTTGTATAATAGGGAGTGTCCTGTTTTTCGCATGGAAGCTACCGTATGGGTAAGTTAAGGTTTAATGATCCATAAATCTAACCATGCTTTTGCCGGCACTTCAAGGCGGTGGAGGGCTTTTACAAAACTTTTACAAACCGTATTGCTCCCCCTTGGTGTCGGTCCGTTCGGCCAGCCGAATCAGTACAGAGATTCGAAGCGGTATTCGAAAGAATGACGAAAATAAATCCTGAAGAAGGGTGGTTTGCAAGGTGGAAACCGCCGCTATCCCGGCCTTCCGTTTCGACCTTTTATAAAGGCATT
>JBKHDE010000201.1:0-8728 GCA_046541495.1 Desulfococcaceae bacterium | reverse complement strand
ATCATTCGCGAAGATGGGTAAATAAGGCATTTTCCGTAATTTAGCCTTTATCCCGGGGATTCCTTTTGAAAGATCTTGATGTTTTTCGCTGCTGGGATTAGGATGATGAAAATATGATCTAAGCCGAAAATGGAAATTTGATGAACAAGGTCACTGTAAAGAAAATAGTTTTTCTCCTGATCTCTCTCTGGGTTTTTCAGGGATGCGGCGGGGATTCCGATGATTCGGTTCATGGAGACAATCTCAAGGAGAGCGGCCTGAAAATGGCGGAACTGATTGATGATCGGTACTCCAAAGCAACGGCCGGAGAACCGGGGTGGGAATATGCCGTGACCACCGCCGTCGATCTGGACAAAGACGGGGAATCGGAAACCCTGGTTTTGGTGGCCAATGTCTCCCTATACAATGGGAGACCGGCCTGGAATGACGGGCAGGCCTGGCAGGCTTATGTGGTGGAATCCGGCGGAGAGCGGATCGACCTGTATCGCCAGTATATTCAGCTGGGCAAGGTCTCCCTGGCGATTTCCGAAAATGCAGAGAACGGACCCGGAACGGTGCTTCTGGCCGAAAATACCGACACCCATATTCGAATGATTGAAATTCACTACCGCGGTCCCGATGAAATCAGGGCGACCGAGCTTCTCTCCCGCCACTTGATCGCCTCTCCGAAGCCGATGCCGCCGCCGGAATACAAACAGCCGGTCCATCTCGACCCCATCTCCGGTAAGACCTGAAGGAAATCGTTTTCAGAATTCACCTCACGATCGATTCCCGACCATGAAACTCCTTGATTCTCAGAAGATATGCCGGCAGCAGATTGATCCCACTGTTCAATATGCCGCGGAGACGATTTCAGCAGGGTATCTCAAAGAGATCGTCAACCGAATCGCCATTCCCCGCCATTACATCGCTGAGGCATCCAATAACCGACATGTACGAGATCTGATTTTCAAAGAACTGGAATCCTTCGGATATGCGGTTTTTCTGCAGGGCATCTACGACAATGTTGTAGCATACCCCAGATCTTTAAAAGCGAAAGAACCGGTCATTCTGATCGGTGCCCATTACGACAGTGTACCCTTTTCCCCGGGGGCCGACGATAATGCCAGTGCCATGGCGGCGCTCCTGGCATGCGCTGGAAGTCTCAGCCTGTTGGATGTGCCGTATCCGGTCTGTTTTGCAGCCTTCAATCGTGAAGAAGAGCGATTCAGAGGAAGCTGGGATTTTGTTCGCACCGGATTGCCCGAAAACGAAATTACCGTCGCCGAAGCCCATATTTTTGAAATGGTGGGCTATTCCGGCGATCAGAAGGTTCCCGCCGGCCTGCCTATTCGGCTTCCGAAAAAGGGTGATTTTTTAGGGGTTTTGGGAAACCGCCGTTCCAACCATTTGCTCAGGCCGCTGTTGACATTGGCCGCCACCTACCTGCCCGGCTTTCAGGTATTGGGGCTTCAGGTCTATTTGGGCACCGAACGGGTCTTTCCGGTCCTGAAGCGAAGCGATCACGTCCCCTTCTGGGGCGTCGGTCTCCCCGCTCTGATGTGGACCGACACGGCCGAGTTTCGAAATCCCAATTACCACAAGCGAACCGACACCCCGGAAACCCTCGACTATGATTTTCTACGAAGCGTCACTCGATTGGCCTTTTTAAGAATTCTCACCTTTGAACCCAACCGATAGTTTGGGAGCGGAAACTTCAAACCAAACGATATGTGAATAATCGAGAAGAAGGCTTTCTTTCCCGGTAAAAAGCCGTTCACCAGTGCCGACGAGGGTTTGACAAATTGGGATTCCACGGTTAGCCTTTTAGTAGGCGGAAAAATCGAATGCCGTCTGACCAGGACCGAATTCCGGTGTATCGACATGAATCCGTCCGATTGGATAAACAAATCGCTTTACCCCTTTGAATCCCGTTTTCTCTTTTTGGAATCGGGGCGGATGCATTTTGTTGATGAAGGAACCGGCGTCCCCCTCGTGATGGTGCACGGCAATCCTACCTGGTCTTTTGTTTATAGAAAGCTGATTACGGGGCTCTCCGCCCGGTTTCGCTGCATCGCCATGGATCATCTCGGTTTCGGCCTTTCGGACAAACCTGAGGGGTGGTCCTACAGACCGGCGGATCACGCCGGGAACCTGGAAAAGCTCATCGATACGCTTGGACTTAAAAACATCACCCTGGTGGTTCAGGACTGGGGCGGCCCCATCGGACTTTCTTATGCGATTCGACATCCCGAGAATGTTCGAAGTATCGTTATCCTCAATACCTGGATGTGGCCGGTGCGCGGAGTGCTCCATTACGAACTGTTCAGCCGGTTTATGGCCGGCGCGCCGGGAAGATTTCTGATTCGCCGGTATAATTTTTTTGTAACCGTCCTGATGCGACAGATGTTTCACGGAAAAATGCCCGAGGAAGTTTACCGCCATTATGTGATGCCCCTGAACCATCCGAAGGATCGCAAAGGGTGCAGGGTGTTTCCAAAAGAGATTCTCGGGTCCGACGAATGGCTGGCGGGGTTATGGTCGCGCCGGAAGGTGCTCGGGACCAAACCGGTGCTGATCCTCTGGGGAATGCGGGACATCGCCTTTCGGAAACAGGAACTGAACCGATGGATCCGATTTCTTCCTCATGCACGCGTGGAGCGGTTCGAACAGACCGGACATTTTGTTCAGGATGAAAAGGGTGAAGACATCTGCCCGGTGATGGAAGCGTTCCTCCTAAACCGCCGGTCTTTCAAAGATTGATTCCAACACTGATGAATGGAGGAACTTTTCGGCAGGGAGAAAAGAACCGAAAAAAAGACCCTTTTTTAAAGACCCGACAAAAAGAAAAGGGCCTTGATTATCGTTTCGGCCAAGCCTGAATGATAGACAGGGTGGCCGAAACGGTGATAATGGCCGAGAAAGGACAAACAGTGGAAAAATCAGAAAAAGCCATCAAGGAAATGGATGAAGCGGTCGAGACGCTTCGACACAACGGTTCTCTTCAACGCAACTGGGCCAAACTGAAAATGGTGCTGGAGCGTCAGGAAGAAATCAAAAAAAGAAAGCAGGAGAAGAAAGAAAACGAAGAATAAGAACATCTCTTCGGCCCCCCGCATAAAATCCCGGCCGTCATCCGGAATAAAAAAAGCTTGATATTTTCCGTTTATTCTGTATGTTTCTACGCGTAGAAACAAAAGCGATATCCTCCGACGGAAAGGAAAAGAAGTCATGCGAAAAGGGATCTTGGGATGGGTGCTGGCGGTCTGTTTATTATTTGCGGTTTCTGTGCCAGCCGCGGATGAAATCAAAATCGGATACATGGCCACCATGAGCGGCCCGGCGGCCAGTCTGGGCATCGATATTCTGGACGGCTTCAAACTGGGGATGGCCCACAAAGGCGGCAAACTGGGCGGTCTGCCGGTCGAACTGATCGTGGGCGATGATCAGCTCAAGCCCGGTATCGGGGTTCAGGTGGCAAACCGGTTCATCGAAAAAGAAAAGGTCGACTTCGTTACCGGAATCGTCTTCTCCAATGTGATGATGGCGGTGGCCAAACCGATCACCGACGCCGGCATCTTTCTGATCAGCGCCAACGCCGGCCCTTCCCCGCTGGCGGGCGCCCGATGCCTGCCCGATCTGTTCACCGTCTCCTGGCAGAACGATCAGACCCACGAAGCCATGGGCAAATACCTTCAGGATGAGGGTGTCAAGCGGCTCTACCTGATGGCCCCCAACTACCAGGCGGGCAAGGACGGCCTGGCCGGGGTCAAGCGCTATTTCAAAGGTGAGATCGTGGCCGAGGTCTACACCAAAATCAACCAGCCCGATTATGCCGCCGAGCTGGCTCAGCTTCGGGCGGCCAAGCCGGACGGTGTGTTCGTTTTTTACCCCGGCGGCATGGGCATCAATTTCGTCAAGCAGTATGCTCAATCCGGATTAAAGGAGGAGATTCCCCTTTACACCACCGCATTCACGATCGCACAGATGGTGCTGCCGGCCATGGGGGATGCGGCCCTGGGCCTTTTGAATTCCAGCTTCTGGGGTCCGGACCTGGACACCCCGGTGAACCGGAAGTTCGTGGCCGACTTCCGGAAAGAATACGGCCGTCTGCCGTCCCTGTTCGCGGCCCAGGGGTATGACGCGGCCCTGCTCATCGATTCTGCGGTCGCTGCGGTCGGCGGTGACCTTTCCGACAAGGATGCCCTTCGAAAGGCCCTTCGCAAAGCCGATTTTGACTCGGTGCGGGGGGATTTCAAATTCAATCACAACCACTTTCCGATCCAGGATTTCTATATTCGGAAGGTCATCAAGAATTCCGAAGGGATGCTGACCACCAAAATCATCGGAACCGCCTTTGAAGACCATGCGGACGCCTACCACTCCGAATGCGGCATGCAGTGGTAAGATGCACGGATAAAGATAGAAAAGGAACGGTTCCATGAGTATGCAGCTGTGGGTGGTGCAGACCCTCAACGGACTCCAACTGGGGGTCATGCTCTTTCTCATGTCCGCCGGCCTTACCCTGGTATTCGGCATCATGAACCTGATCAACCTGGCCCACGGTTCTCTGTACATGCTGGGCGCCTACCTGGCGGCCACTTTTCAGGCCCTGACCGGCTCTTTTTTTCTGGCCTGTCTTCTGGCCGTGCCGCTGGTGATGGGGATCGGAATGCTGATGGAGATGTCCATCTTAAGGCGGCTTTACGACCGGGACCACCTGGACCAGGTGCTGGCCACCTTTGCCCTGATCCTGTTTTTTAACGAACTGGTTCGCATGACCTGGGGGCCCCAGGCCTATTATATGGCGATTCCCGAATCCCTGTCCGGGACCGTCGAGATACTGCCGGGCATCCCCTACCCCGCCTATCGTTTGACCATCGTTCTCGCCGGGTCGGGGGTGGCGGCCGGCCTCTATCTGTTTATCGGCCGGACCCGGCTCGGCATGATCATTCGGGCCGGGGCCACTCACCGGGAAATGGTCGGCGCTCTCGGGGTCAACATCAAGCTTTTGTATACGTTTGTGTTCGGGATGGGGGCGGCGATGGCCGGGTTCGCCGGCATGATGGCCGGCCCGATTCTCTCGGTGGAAACCGGCATGGGCGAACCGATCATGATTCTGGCCTTTGTGGTGATCGTCATCGGCGGCATCGGGTCGGTTCGGGGGGCATTCGTGGCCGCCGTTCTGGTCGGTGTCGCGGATACCTTCGGCCGAATCCTGCTGCCGCCGGCCCTCTCTTCCATGGCCATCTACATCCTCATGGCCGGGGTGCTCTGTTTCCGTCCCCGGGGACTCTTTCCCGCCCATGGGTAACCCCGCCGACAGAATGGATCGGGCCGGAATTCATTTCACAAGAGTTCACCTGATGTATCTGGCCGTCGGGGTCGGATTATTCTTGATTCCTCTGGCGGCGGACGCCTTTTATACCCGCCTGGCCGGCAGAATTCTGATCTACGGCCTCTGTGCGCTCAGCCTGGATCTGATTCTCGGATACGGCGGAATGGTCAGCTTCGGCCACGCCGCCTTTCTGGGGGTCGGCGCCTATACGGTGGGAATTCTATCCCTCCATGGTGTTGAAAGCGCCTGGATCGCCTGGCCCGCCGCTATGGCATGCGCAGGAATGACGGCGCTGGTGATCGGTGCGGTCAGCCTTCGCACTTCGGGCGCCTATTTCATCATGATCACCTTGGCCTTCTCTCAGATGCTCTATTATTTTTTTGCCGGGCTGACCGACTACGGCGGAGACGACGGCATGGCGCTCTGGTCCCGGAATTCCATCGGAGGCCCGGTAGATCCGGGGAATCCCACTCAATTTTATTACCTGGTGCTGCTGCTTCTGGCGATCGTCTTTTACCTCTGCCGGCGGCTGGTCCATTCGCGGTTCGGAATGGTGATTCAAGGGGCCAGAGAGAACGAACGGCGAATGCGGGCCATCGGGTTTCCCACGTATCGGTATCGGCTGGTCTGTTTCATGATCTCCGGAGCCGTCGCCGGGTTGTCCGGGGCCCTGATCGCCAACCAGGCGTTGTATATCAGCCCGGCCCTGATGCACTGGTCCCGATCCGGAGAAATCCTGGTGATGGTGATCCTCGGCGGAATGGGCAGCCTGGCCGGACCGGTGATGGGCGCCGCGGGGCTGCTCCTGACCGAGGAGGTGCTGTCCGAATATACCGAACACTGGATGATCATACTCGGCCCCCTGTTGATCCTGATGGTCCTGTTCGCCAGAGGCGGAATTTACGGGCTTCTGTCTCCCCGAAGGGAACCATGACGATGCCGGTCCTGACCCTGCGGGGCTTATGCAAGGATTTCGGAGCGATTCGGGCCACGGAGCAGGTGAATCTCGACTTTTTCTCCGGGGAGATACATGCCCTGATCGGCCCCAATGGGGCGGGCAAGACCACCCTCATCAATCAAACCGCCGGTGAGCTGAAACCGGACGCCGGCGCCATTTTATTCGAGGGACGGGATATCACATCCCTGCCGGTTCATCGGCGCTCGGCCCTGGGTATCGCCCGGACCTTTCAGGCGACCAACATCTTCAACGGATTCACCGCCCTGGACAATGTGGCCCTGGCGGTCCAGGCTCGGGACGGACACAGCTTTCGGTTCTGGAAACCGGCCCGCCGGGTCGAACACATTCGGGATGCGGCCCTGACCGCCCTGGGGCAGGTGGGGCTGGCCCATCGCGCCGGCACAAGAGCATTTCGACTGTCTTACGGAGAGCAGCGCCTGGTCGGCATCGCCATGGCCCTGGCTTCGGGCCCCCGGGCGCTGCTTCTGGACGAACCCATGGCCGGGATGGGCGCCCGGGCCTCGGCTGAAATGGTGGGCCTGCTTCGAAGGCTGAAAGACCGAATGTCCCTGCTCCTGGTGGAGCACGACATGGATGCGGTTTTTTCCCTGGCCGACCGGATCAGTGTATTGGTCTACGGCCGGATCATCGCTTCGGGCGCTCCGGAAGAGATTCGGCGGAGTCCCGCCGTCCGGGAGGCCTATCTCGGAGAAGAAGAAATCACATTGAAAAACACGGCGACCGGGCTACAGGTGGAAACCCATGCTTGAATTAAAAAACATCCATTCTTACTACGGAACCATTCAGGCCCTGTTCGGCATCGATATCGAGATTCATGCCGGAGAGATGGTATCCCTTCTGGGGCGCAACGGTATGGGAAAGACCACCACCGTTCGTTCCATCCTGGGACTGACCCGGCCCCGGCAGGGGACCGTCACTTTTCAGGGCCGGGACATTTTCGGGGCGCCTCCCTATCGCATCGCTCAAATGGGCATCGGTCTGGTGCCCGAAGGTCGGCAGATCTTCCCCACCCTGACGGTCCGGGAAAACCTGGTGGCCACCGCCTATCGCGGCAAAAACGGCCGTCGGCCCTGGACACCGGCGGATATCTACGAACTCTTTCCGGTTCTGGCCCAACGCACCCGGCAGCCGGGCAGTCGGCTCTCCGGCGGAGAACAACAGATGCTGGCCATCGGCCGGGCCTTGATGACGCATCCGAAACTTCTGATCCTGGATGAAGCCACCGAGGGTCTGGCGCCCACGGTTCGGGCTCAAATATGGGATTGTCTGGAAAACCTCAAATCCGCCGGACTGTCCATCCTGGTCATCGACAAACATCTTGACGCTTTGACACGAATCTGCGACCGTCATTATATTATTGAAAAAGGACGGATTGTCTGGCGGGGCGACTCATCCGAGCTGAAAGCCGACCCCGCCGTTCGACAGAATTATCTGGGGGTGTAAATCAAGATGGTATCGGAAGACGGGCGGGGTTTACTGGCATTCCCTCTTGAAGGGCTGGACGACGAAGAAGGGCAATCGGTGCCCGAGGGAATCGATTTTGTGGTGGATGCCCATGTCCACATCTTTCCCGATCGAATTTTCGATTCCATTCACAAGTGGTTCGATCAGCACGCCTGGCCCATTCGGTACCGCTTGACCGCCGCCTCCCTTCTGGAATTTCTTCTGAGCCGAGGCATCAGCCACATCATCGCCCTTCACTATGCCCACAAGCCCGGCATCGCCCGGGAACTCAATGCCTTTGTGGCCGAGGTCTGCGGCCGGTTCGACCGGGTCACCGGCATGGCCACCGTCTACCCCGGCGAACCGAATGCCGGGGAGATTCTTCGGGAAGGATTCGAAGCCGGATTGGGCGGGGTAAAGCTCCACTCCCACGTCCAGTGCTTTTCCATGAACAGCCCGGAGATGGAAGAGGTGTATCAAGCCTGCATCGCCCATGATAAACCCCTGATCATGCATGTGGGCCGGGAGCCCAAAAGCCCGGCCTACCCTTGCGATCCCTACCGGTTCTGCAACGCCGGCGACCTGGAACGGGTGGTCCGGGACCACCCCGATCTTCGGGTCTGCGTCCCCCATCTCGGCACCGATGAATTCTCTGCTTACCAGCGGCTCATTCGAACCTACGACAACCTCTGGCTGGATACCGCCATGGTGCTCACCGACTACCTTCCCCAGAATCCACCGCCCCCGCCCCTTTCGGAATGGCGCATCGATCGGATCATGTACGGCACCGATTTTCCCCAAATCCCCTATGCCTGGGACCGGGAACTCAAAATCCTGGCCGCCGCTCCGGGGCTCACTCCCGAGGAACTGGCCAAAATCTCGGGGAGAAATGCGGTTGAGTTTTTCGGATTAGAATCCTTCCTTCCTCAATCCCATCCTGCTTAATGATGTCATATGCCGCGGATTCAATCATTATGTCTTTCCTCCTG
>JBKHDE010000200.1:0-8732 GCA_046541495.1 Desulfococcaceae bacterium | reverse complement strand
CCGGCCGGGGACCTTCATCGGACCGGGCCAGGAGGTCCGATGCTTCGGCCGGCGGTGAAGAGGGTATGGACGGGTTCGGTTGAACCGGCGCCGGCTGCGGCATTTCTTCGGAAGAAGCCGGGACGCCGATGGGCGGCAGCCGGAACCCGCCGCCGGCATACAGCAGCGCCGACAGCCCGATCCCGACCACCAGCAAGAAAATGATCGCACGCTTCAGGTCGAAAAGCCCGTACCGCCGAATATCGCCCCGGCTGGCCAGTTCCCGAATGGCGGACCGGGCGATGGCGCCGGTGATCTTTCGTTTGTGAAGGCCGTAGGCGGTCAGCAACGCCCGATCGCTGGCGATATTGATCAACCGGGGAATACCACGGGAATATCGGTAAATGGACCAGAAAGCGCCGCGGGTAAATTTAACCCCCGGTCGTTGCGAGGCGATCTGAATGCGATGTTGAATATAGGCCCGGGTTTCTCTTAAATCCAGCGGTGTCAGGTAGCAGCTCAATGTAATCCGCTGTCCCAGCTGCCGCAGTTCCTGAGAGTCGAGCATCTCCCTCAGTTCCGGCTGGCCGACCAGGATGATCTGAAGCAGTTTGCTGGTGTCGGTCTCCAGGTTCGAAAGAAGCCGCAGCTGCTCCAGCACGTCCTCCCCCAGCTTTTGGGCCTCATCGATGAGGACGATCACCTGTTTGCCCTGGCGCTTCTTTTCCATCAGAAAGGTATTCAGGGTGTCGATCAGTTCCTTTTCGGTATCGGCCCGGGAATCGATGCCGAATTCGTCGTTGACGGCTTTGAGAAGCTGAACGGCGTTGAGCAGCGGATTGAAAATATAGGCCGCTTCGGTGTTCTCGCCCAGCCCGCCGAGAAACACCCGGCAGAGGGTGGTCTTTCCGGTGCCGACCTCCCCGGTGATTTCCACGAATCCGTCCCCCTGGGACACCGCATAGCTGAGGTGGGCCAGGGCCTCTTCATGGCTTTTGCTCAAGAAAAGATAGGCCGGGTTGGGGACGAGTTGAAACGGCCTTTCCTTAAAACCGAAAAATTTTTTATACATGCCTAAATGCCGGCTGCTGCCATGTTGAAGGTTTTTAAAAGTTCAGGAAAAGGGTTCATGGGCCATGATCACCGTTTCGGCCGCTCACGGGATATTTTTTCCGGTCCGGCAAGAACTCGCATTCGCTCAGACAGCTTCCCGGCCCGGAAAAAATATCCCGCGAGCGGCCTACCGATCATTCAGGCAGGCTTGTCGGAAACGGTTCATGCCTTGGGTGTCCGAGTTTGAGTATTCGGTCGATAGCCTCTGAAGGCGCGCCTTTTGAGACATTCTTAAAATGGTCGGCACGCAATTGCAGCAGGCGATCGGTCCTTGATTCCTGATACGGGCCGGCCGATACGGCCATTCGTGAGAGCAGGCTTTCGCAAAGCTGTATCGCCGCGGTCGGAGCGGCCGCGGATACGGAGGCGATCCAGCGGAAAAGCCAATCCAGACTCGAATCGAAGGGATCGCCGTCGAAGCCGGATATAAACTTATAGGCAATCTGGATGGTTATATCAATAGATTCCATGCCCCTGTCTTCAAAAAATGCGCTTAAAATGTCCAGGCGCTTTGAGGAAAAGGGGATTCGGTCGATCCATGCCAGCAGTCCGCGAAGGGCCGGTCCCTTTTGCGGGGCCGCTGAAAGGTGTTTTACGAGGAAGCCGAAAACCTCATCCCGGGATGTTTCGGAATCGAGAAGGCATACATCCGACACGAGTTCTTTTTCGGTCGTTCGCCCGTTCAGGAATGCCTCGGCGATTCCAATGGACCAGAAATTGCCGTTTATGGATGGAACCCGCTTTCGGTTTCGGGTGAGCCATCTTCTGACTCGGTCTGGATTTTCTCCATACCGCTGGAGTAAAAAAGGCTCCGCGTAGCACCGGAGATGGTTGAGGTGGTGCCCTGTTGCGCCTGTAAAGAGCCGCCATGCGATTGCGGCATCATACCGGCTCAAGTCCGGTAAGCGGTTCAGTATGGGAATCCGGACCCCGGGGTGCGGGTCTGCGGCCAAGCGAACCAGGAGCGAGGGGAGCAGGGCCGGCCATTCGGTCCCTGCGGTTTTAAGGGTAACGGCGAACCGCATGGCGGCTTCGGCCGATTTGCCGCGGACGGATTCACTGGAGACGGTGTGAAGATTTTCCGGGTCCGTTTCGGTCGGTTCAGGATCGGGATGGCCGGCGATTCGCAGCAGATGGGCCATATAAGAAGCCATATGTTTATCGGTCAGCGGAAAGGACCCGCAGGCGATGAGGGCATCCGCCACCGGTTTTCCTTTTTGCCTCAGAAAGGAATGGTCGTTCAGTCCATCCAAAACAAAACGGGCCAGTTTTTCAGCGGGGAGGGAGGAATCGGGAATTCGGTCAAGCAGATGTTGAACCAACCCCTCGAAAATGGGTGCGGCACAGGCATCGGGAATATCCGAAAAGGCGATGATCTCCTGGAAAAAGGGAAGCAGCCGTTCCGGATTGCGGGCGGCCCGGCGTTTGAGAAGGGCGGGCCAGTTTCGACGTAAATCGGATTCGGTCATCCCTCGGCCGGGGCTTGAATGGCCTCGGCAGTAATACCGGCATCGAGCGAGAAAGGCCGCGTCGGGGAAGGACATGGGCGAAAGCGGAGGTAAAGGCGGTCGGGTTAATCCGAGGCGTCGGGGACCGTGAAGCCCTCGGACTGGAGCGCCTTTCGAATCTTTCGAGTATCGCAGGGGGAGAGGCGAAAATAATAGACCCGATAGTCCGGCCCCTGGGTGGTGATGCTGACGTTGATGATGTCGCCGCCCTTGCTCTGGATAATTCGAAGGACCCGGTTGAAGTCTTCCGGCGCATCTCCGATCCGGACCTCGATACGGGAGCCGCTCGACAGAATCCCCATCATGTCGATAAAGGTCCTGAGGATATCGGAATCGGTCAGAATGCCGACCAGGGTGTTTCCTTCCACCACCGGCATGCCGCCGATCTTGTGCTCATAAATTCGGCGGGCCGCGGTTTCGATATCATCCTCCGGAGAGACGGTGACCGGTTTTCGAATCATCAGGTCCGACAAGGAGACATCCCCGATCAGAGACGGAATCAACCCCTCTTTCAAATCGGCCAGGGTCACCAGCCCTTCCAGTCGGCCGCTGGGGGCGACCACCGGCAGATGCCGAATGCGGTTTTGTTTCATCAACCCGAGCGCCGTTTCGATGGATGCATCCGGAGAAATGGTGATGGGATCGGTCACCATCAGGGCTTTGATTTTCATGGTGTCTCCTGAGGGTCGATAAGGGTCAGCATCGGGTGATCGGCTGATAGGAGCAGAGCGGCTCTTCGGCCATGAAATCCCCGGTGGCTTCAAAGGCCCGGGCCCGGCATCCGCCGCAGACCCGTTTGTATTCGCAGCGGCCGCATTTTCCGGTGAGTTCGTCATGATTTCGAAGGGAAAGAAAAACATCCGAATGATTCCAGATCTCCTTGAAGGAGGTTTTTGTTACGTCTCCGCAGTCGAGTTCCAGAAATCCGCAGGGTTGTACGATGCCCACGTGGGAGATAAAGCAGAAGCCGGCGCCGCCCAGGCAACCCCGGGTGACCGCATCCAGGCCGTGGGTTTCAAAGGTGACCTTTTTTCCTTCTTCCCTGGCCCGCTGCCGAAGAATCCGGTAATAATGGGGCGCACAGGTGGCCTTGAGCTGAAGGGAGGTCTTTTCCCGCTGATCATAGAACCAGTTGAGGGCTTTTTCATATTCCGCCGCATCGATGGCCTGGTCGGCAATGTACTTGCCCCGGCCGGTGGGAACCAGCAGAAAAATATGGTGGGCCACCGCACCCAACTCCTCGGCCAGGGTCTGAATCTCCGGCATCTGGGCCAGGTTGGCTTTGGTGATGGTGGTGTTGATCTGGAATTCCATTCCCGCCTTTTGCGCCAGGCGAAGCCCTTCCAGGGCACCCTCAAAAGCCCCGTCCACGCCTCGAAACCGGTCGTGCTGCTCCCGGGTGGCGCCGTCCAGGCTGACGCTGATGCGTTGAATCCCGGCCGCCTTCATCTGATCGGCGACGGCTTCGGTGATCAGGGTGCCGTTGACCGCCATCACCATGCGCAGGCCCTGGTCGGTGCCGTACCGGGCGATCTCGAAAATATCGTCCCGAAGCAGGGGTTCCCCGCCGGTGAGAATCACGATCGGGTTTCCGGTGTCGGCGATCTGGTCCAGGAGCCGCAGCCCGGCCGCTGTGTCCAATTCACCGGTGTACGGTCCAAGCGTTGCCGATGCCCGGCAGTGGACGCAGGACAGATTGCAGTTTCTGGTGATTTCCCAGGCCACCAGGCGCAGTTCGGCGCCTTTCTTGTCGGCATGGGGATGAGCGGGTCGGGAATGGGGATGTTCTGTCATGTCAACTATGCGTATATGGGTTTAGGCGGTCAGGGTTTCGGCGGCTTCCAGGGCGAAATAGGTCAGGATCATGTCGGCGCCGGCCCGCTTGATGGCGGTCAGAGATTCCATCATCACCTTTTGCGCGTCGATCCAGCCCATTTTATCGGCGGCCTTGATCATGGCGTATTCTCCGCTGACATGGTAGGCCGCCACCGGAAGGTCCACCTCTTCGCGGATCCGATAGATGATGTCCAGATAGGGCAGGGCCGGTTTGACCATGATGATGTCGGCCCCTTCTTCGGCGTCCATGGTGGCTTCCCGGATCGCTTCCAGTCCGTTGGCCGGGTCCATCTGATAGGTTCGGCGGTCCCCGAATTGGGGCGCGGAATCGGCCGCCTCGCGAAAGGGCCCGTAATAGGCCGAGCAGTATTTGGCCGCATAGGACATGATCGGAATATGGCTGAAATCGGCCTCATCCAGGGTGTTTCGAATCTCCGCCACCCGGCCGTCCATCATGTCGGACGGGGCCACCATGTCGGCCCCGGCTTGGGCATGGGAGAGGGCGGTTCGGGCCAGCAGATCCAGGGTGGCGTCGTTGTCGACGGTTCCCTTTTCGACCATGCCGCAGTGGCCGTGGTCGGTGTATTCGCAGAGGCAGACATCGGTGATCACCACCATGTCGGGGAGTCTGTTTTTCAGCTCCCGCACGGCTTTCTGGATGATCCCGTCTTTGGCATAGGCCCGGGTCCCCAGCGGGTCTTTTTTCTCGGGCAGGCCGAAGAGCAAAATCGCCGGAATGTCCCGTTCCTTAGCCTCACGGGCGGTTTTGATGAGATTGTCCACCGAGAGTTGATACTGCCCCGGCATGGAGGGGATCGGGTTTTGAACCCCTTTTCCGCCCATGACAAAGAGCGGAAGAATGAGATCATCCGTCGACAGACGGGTTTCTCGAATCATGCGGCGAAACGCCTCGTTTCGCCGCAGGCGACGGGGGCGGTAATCCGGAAATAACATGGTCAGGGGGTCTCCTTTGCGATTTCATCGTCGGTCAGATAACAGGCCGGGTCCGGCGCCCAGAGATCGTCATAAACCGCCTCGGCCCGCACCCGGAAATTGCCGGCGCAGACGTCGAGCCAGACGCACTCGGCGCAGCGTCCCTTGACGTGCTGTTTTTTGTCTTTGAGCTTTTCCATCAGCGGTTCGGAGACATCGGTCCAGATTTCGGAGAAGGGGCGGTTTCGTACGTTGCCGAAGCTGTGGTGGCGCCAGAACTGGTCCGCATGAATTTCCCCGTTCCAGCTGATACAGCCGAACCCGCGGCCCGAATTGTTTCCCTCGTTCATTTTAAGAAGGTCGAGCACTTCTTCGGCCCGTTCGGGATTCTCCTGACGCATTCTCAGGTAGAGATAGGGGCCGTCGGCATGATTGTCGACGGTGAGCACCTCTTTGTCGATCCCCCGGTCGTGAAGGTCTCTGGTCCGGTCCATGATGAGATCCACGGCCCGGCGGGTCTCTTCGTGGGTCAGGTCGTCCTTGACCAGTTCGGAGCCGCGGCCGGCGTAAACCAGGTGATAAAAACAGATGCGCGGAATGTCCCGTTCTTCGATGAGATCGAAAATGGCCGGGATTTCGTCCACATTGAACTTATTGATGGTAAACCGCAGCCCCACCTTGATGCCGGCCTCCTGGCTGTTTCGAATGCCGTCCATGGCCGCCTGGAATGCCCCTTTGACCCCTCGGAATTTATCGTGAACCGCTTCCATGCCGTCCAGACTGACCCCGACGTAGGACAGACCGATCTCTTTGAGCACTCGGGCCTTTTCAGGAGTGATCAGGGTGCCGTTGGTGGAGATCACGGCCCGAATGCCTTTTTTTACCGCATACCCGGCCAATTCGGGCAAATCCTTGCGCATCAGGGGTTCGCCGCCGGAAAACAGAATCACCGGCACCCCGAAATCGGCCAGATCATCGATCAGGGCCTTTCCTTCTTCGGTGGAGAGTTCGTCTTTGTAAGACTGATCCGTAGACTGGGCGTAGCAGTGGACGCACTTGAGATTGCAGCGGCGGGTGGTGTTCCAGACCACCACCGGCTTTTTGTCTATGGAAAACTGGAGCAGGTGAGACGGAAGCTGTCCGGAATGGCGTCCATACCGGATGGCGTCCGAGGGTTCCACCGTTCCGCAATAGAGTTTGGATATACCGATCATCGTAAATTAACGCTTTCGAGGTTAAGGTTCCGTGGGGGCGCTGTTCTTCAATAGATTGCTCACAAACGATTCCGGGTCGAGAAGGGCCTCCCGGTTGATGAAAAACCGGTTTTTTCCGGTTCTTTCTCGAACCAGTTCGAGCCCGTGCTCGAAATCCAGGCTCAGTTTCTTATAAAACTGGTCCAGGTCGGCATTCGAGTTGAGCAGCCGGTCGATCATGTAATCGATGGCGTCTTCTTCCATGACGATGTTGATGTCGTGATTCTTGAAGAAGTAGAGTTCCATCTTTTTGATCTCGTCCGAGTAGGATTTGACCTTTCGAATGACGCTGCCCATGTCCATGGTGCGCTGGCTGTACAGGTCGGCCACCACCTCGATCCGTGACGGCGTGAGCGCCAGATGGTGCTTTTCGGCCAAGATCTTTTTATTCTCCTGAACGTAGGCGGTGATGAATTCCTTTTCCTCGGCCGCGAGTCGTTCAAAGGTGGCGAACAAGTCGGAAGTGTCCCGGTCGTTCAGAAAAGCGGCCAGGGCTTGATGGGGATCCCGAATCACCGCTTCGGTTACCGGAAAAATGCGAATGTCCGATGAAGGAAGCGCCCGTTCAAAGGGCATCAGGGAGCGCTCGATGGCGCTGACCAGCCCCCGGGCGCCGGTATTCTCGCTGAATGCCTGGCGGGCCAGAAGTTTAAGGGCCGCGTTTTCGAATTTCACCTGAATACCGTAAGCCCCGAAATCGAGCTTCTTCCCCAGTATCACCGGGTTGTTGGGATTTTTCAGGATGTCGTAGAGGTCCGCTTCGGTCAATCTTTCCAGAATCGAAAGTACCGGCAGCCGCCCCACGAATTCCGACTCGAACCCGTATTCGATCAGGTCTTCGGATCGCACCTGCTTGAGGATGTCGGCTTCGGTCTGGGTCCCTTTGAGGCGGGCCCCGAAACCGATGCCCTGATCGGTCAACCGCTTATTGACGATTTCGGACAGTTCGCCAAAGGCGCCGCTCATGATAAACAGGATGTTTTTGGTGTTGACCGTATTTTTATCCCGCTTGCCGGTCTTTCGGAACCGTTCGATCTCCTGAAACATGGAGATGGGGTCATGGGGCACCTTGAGGTCCACCTCGGTCTCTTCCATGGGCTTGAGCAGGGCGCGCTGCACGCCGGTGCGGGACACGTCGGCTCCGACCAGGCTATGGCTGGATGCGATCTTGTCGATTTCGTCGATATAGATGATCCCGTACTGGGCCAGTTCGATATCGTCATCGGCCTCGCGCACCAGGTCCCGCACCAGGTCCTCCACATCACCGCCCACATACCCGGTTTCACTGAATTTGGTGGCGTCTCCCTTGACGAAGGGCACCCCGATTTTCTGGGCGATGAGCTTGATCATATAGGTTTTGCCCACGCCGGTCGGGCCGACCATCAGGATATTGTTCTTGATGCGGCCGATCAGGGGATTGGCATCATCCGGGAACATTTCAGCATGTTTGATTCGGTTGAAATGGGTGCAGATCTTGGTGGCCAGGATCGCCTTGGACTGGTCCTGACGGACCACATACTGGTCCAGATAAGCGATCAGATCTTCGGGTTTGAGGTCGAAGTGGATGCCGGTCTTTTCCGAAGGCGCATGGTCTTTTTCCATGCTCACATTCTGGGGCATGGCGGCGGGGGAGATGATTTTCACGTCTCCGCCGAACTTCTTCGACAGGAATTCTCCGATCTCCTTTTCGATCTCTTTGGGATCGGGAATTTTTCCGTTATATGGGTTGTGATTTTTCATACCGCAATAATAATCACCCCGCCGGGTCTTTCAAGCAGGGACGGATGTCGATGCGCAAAAACAGGCCGATTCAGGGCATGTCGTCTGGGTAATCCAACCGGATAGATCAAAAGGAAAGGGCGCGGAATCGAGGGTTGAATAAAAAATGGTACGCCCGGCTGGGATCGAACCAGCGGCTTTCAGCTCCGGAGGCTGACGCTCTATCCACTGAGCTACGGGCGCACAAACAAGAAAACTTATAAATGATTGAATTTAATAAGTCAAGTGGGAAAAATTTTCTGATTTGATCTTCCAGCTATTCGGTTTTTAAAGTTGATTAAGATCACAAAAGGTTATATGTTAATTGAAGGATAAACCGAAAGGAGGTATG
>JBKHDE010000199.1:0-8786 GCA_046541495.1 Desulfococcaceae bacterium | reverse complement strand
GACCTTGGGCCTCAGCTTCCTTCGAAAGCTTCAGCTGGAAACCCTCAAAGACGGAGTGGGCCTGATCCGCGGGGTTCTGCCCCAGGAAGTGGCCGATTACCTGGTCAACAAAAAACGGAAGGAGATCCTCGATCTGGAACTGCGGCGGGAGGTGAGCATTCGAATCGAGGGAAACCCGAACATGCTGCCCCGGGAAAGCAAAATCATCAGTGAAAACCGGCGGGAAAATTGATATGCTTTCCGGGTCCGGGGTAATCCGACGGGCTCTATCTTTTGGGGAATGGGGAGGTTATGCGAACAAACAAGCCGTTAAGATCCAACAAGACCCAGGGAGTCATCATCGTCGGCGGATTCCTCCTGGTCGCCCTTTTGGGTGCATGGTGGTTCTGGCCGCAAACCGCACGAGTCCGCATTCCGGAACCCCCGCCCCCGCCGGTGGAACCGCCGCCTCCGGAACCGGCTCAGTCCGACACCCCGACACTCCCCCGGCCCCGGCCCGTCATCCGATACCGGGAAGACCACCAGGCGGTTCGGGAATTGATGCGCCGACGCAAGGAAGAGCTGGGGCTGGATGAAAGTGTCGACATGATCGTCAAGTCCGATGAAACCCTTAAGATCGGAGACACCACCATCCCCATGAAGGAGATTCTGAACAAAATCCGGATCAAAAAAGGCGGGGTGGTGGAAGAGGACCTGACCCCGGGGGCCGCGGCCCTCAACCGGCAGCGGATGATGGACCGGCTGCATGAAAAACTGGCCGAATCGGAAAAACGGTTCTGGGCGTTGGAGGAGACGCTGGCCGATCCGACGGCGACCCGGGAGGCCGAGGAACTGGAAGAAAAGGTGGCCGAACACGCCCGCTTGGGCGAAATCGTCACCGATTACCAGGCCTACAAAGATACCCTTCGGGAGATCGAGGTCCGAAAACAGATGCTGGAGACGGATGATCCCGAGCAGGCGGTGCGCCGACAGCTTGAGACCCTGAATGAACGGGCCGCGTCCCTGGAAACCGATCTGCGGAAGGGGGTTCAGGCCGCCGGCCTGGCCCCGAACCTGGAACCGGGCGATACCGAGGGGCTGGTCAAGGCCCTCACCCAAGCCGAGAATCGCTACTGGGAATTGGAAACCGCTTTAAAAGAGGCGGAAACGGCCGATTCTCCGGAGGCGGTCACCCAAATGATTCAGGAGCGGGCCCGACTGCGGGATCTGGTGGCGGTTTTTCAGGAATACAAACAGGTTCGGGAAGAAATTGAGGAAATGCGGGCTCTTCTCGATAAAGATTCCACCGAGATGGCCCAAGCGATTCAGGATGAGCTCAATACCCTGCGGATGGCCCGAAATGATCTGGAAGACGCCCTGATTTCCCGTCTTCTGCCAGCGGAAGGGATTGAAATCTACGGGGTGTATGTGGTACAGCCCGGCGACAATATCTGGAATATCCATTTTGAGTTCCTCAAAGAATATTTCAGAAACCGAGGGGTGCGATTGTCACCGGTTTCCGATGAAAAAACCGCAAAGGGGGTCAGTTCCGGGGTGGGCAAGATCCTCAAATTCTCGGAAAAAATGGTCCACATCTTTAATATAAGAGAACGGGAGCTTGAATCGGATCTGGACATGATCAATCCTTTGAGCAAAATCGTCGTCTTCAACATGGGCCAGGCCTTTGACCTGCTCAACCAGATCGATTACGAAAACATCACCGAGATCCGGTTCGACGGCGAAAATCTGTGGGTTCCGGCCGGATAAAAAGGCGGGTGAGGTTCTTTCCCGGTATGGGAAAAATGAAAAATATTTGACGTGGCGCGCCATATGCAGTATATGAGCGCCGATCTTGAATACTGAAATCGGCTTCGGCCGATTCAAATTCACTCTGAAGGAGGTTCTATCTTGTTTGATATCGCTTATGCCATGGGAACAGGGGGCGGTGCGCCCCCCGGCGGGCCGGGAGGCGGTTTTGCTTCCCTGATTCCGCTCATCCTGATGTTCGTCATCTTCTATTTCCTGTTGATTCGCCCTCAGCAGAAAAAGGCCAAAGAACATCGTGAAATGATCAGCAGCCTGAAAAAAGGCGACCGGATTATGACCAGCGGCGGTCTTCACGGGCGCATCGTGGCCCTGGACGAGGGAAGCGTCTCCCTCGAAATCGCCGAAAAGGTCAGGGTCAAGGTCAACCGCGGATATGTGGCGGCCCTGCTCCAGGGTTCATCCGGCAACCCGGCGGCCAAGACAGATAAGAAGAGCGACAACGGAAAATCTGACGAGCTGAAAACCAAATAAATTTATCCGTATCGGAAAGCCCCGTTTGAACTGAGCACGCCCCAAGGGCCCTCATTTGCCGGGGCTTTTCAGTGGAACCAACCGGTATCCCGATTTCGTACGGCTTCGGATAGAGAGGAAAGGAACCGATAGTGAAGAATTTGAGATGGAGACTGGCGATCGTGGCCGTGGTGATTGTAGCGGCGGTGATTTACGTTCTCCCGACCCTGGCGCCGGGCATGTGGCCCCACAAAAAGATCAATCTCGGCCTCGATCTTCAGGGGGGAATGCACCTGGTACTGGAAGTGGATACCCAAAAAGCCGTTGAAGGGGCCGTGGAGCGGATGGTGCAGGAGCTACGGGATCAACTGCGCGAGGAGCACATACGATTCATGGGCCTGGACCGGGTGGAAGGCGATCAGATTTCGGTCAAACTGGCCGCCGACAGCGCCGAAGCCTTCGACCGGGTCTTAGATGACCAATTTCCCGACCTGCGGATCATTTCGCGATCCCGGGAGACCGGAGTTTTGAATGTCCGCATGGATCTGCCCGACGAGGAGGTGGCGCGGATCAAACGGCTGGCCGCGGCCCAGGCCCTGGAGACCATCCGCAACCGGATCGACCAGTTCGGGGTAAGCGAGCCGGATATCCGCACCCAGGGCGAAAAACGGATTCTGATTCAGCTGCCGGGTATTCAAGACACCCAGCGGGCCAAGGAGCTGATCGGCCGCACCGCACAGCTGGAATTCAAGCTGGTGGACGAGGCCAATGACCCGAGGGCGGCCGAGAGCGGCACCCCGCCGCCCGGCGCCGAGCTGCTCTACCAGGTGCGGACCGACCCGACCACCAACCGGGAAATCCGGACCCCCTTTCTGGTCCAAAAACGCTCCCTGCTGACCGGGGCCTATCTGACCGACGCCCGGGTCCAGATCGATTCACAGTTCAATGAACCCTATGTGTCCATCAATTTCGACCGCAAGGGCGCCCGAATCTTTGAACAGATCACCGAGGAGCATGTCCGGGACCGGCTGGCCATCGTCCTCGACAACAATGTCTATTCCGCCCCGGTGATTCAGGAAAAGATCAGCGGCGGCGAGGCCCGCATCACCGGCAGTTTCACCGCCGAAGAGGCCCGGGACCTTGCCATCGTGCTGAGAGCCGGCGCTCTGCCGGCGCCGGTGGACATCCTGGAAGAGCGGACCGTCGGTCCCTCTCTCGGCGCCGACTCCATCCGCCAGGGGCTGATTTCGATGGTCGTGGGCGGCATACTGGTGGTGATCTTCATGGCGATCTACTACGGATCCGCCGGGCTCATCGCCGACCTGGCCCTGATTCTCAACATCCTGCTCATCGCCGCCGGACTGGCCGCATTCGGGGCCACCCTGACCCTGCCGGGCATCGCGGGCATCATCCTCACCATCGGCATGGCGGTGGATGCCAATGTGCTCATCTTCGAACGGATTCGCGAAGAGATGCGGGTGGGCAAGACACCCCATGCATCGGTGACCGCCGGATATGAACGGGCCACCCTGACGATTTTAGACGCCAACGTCACCACCCTGATTGCGGCCCTGGTGCTGTTTCAGTTCGGAACCGGTCCGGTCAAGGGCTTCGCCGTCACCCTGAGCCTGGGCGTGGTGTCGAGCCTGTTTACCGCCCTGTTCGTGACCCGGATCATTTTCGACCATCTTCTGGTGAATGTTCGGGTGAAACAGTTGAGCCTCGGATAAGATCGGATAAGATCGGGATAAGATCAAATCCGGGCCGATCCGGTGTCGACCTTTCTAAACAGACAAGGAAAATAACATGCAGTTCATTAAACCTGACATCAATCTGGAAATCATCGCAAAGCGCAGAATCGCCTATGGGGTGTCCGGCATTCTGATCCTGATCAGCATCCTCTCCCTGATCGTCCACGGCGGCCCCAAATACGGAATCGATTTTGCCGGAGGTACGGTCATTCAGGTCCGGTTTACCGAGTCCGTCTCCATCGACGATATCAAAGAGGGGCTGGCCCCGGCGGGAATCACCAGTCCGACGGTTCAGTCCTTCGGAGAACGGGCCGACCATGAGTATCTGATCCGGACCGATATGTCCGAGATGGAAGAAGACGGATTTATTCCCAAAATTGAGGAAGTGCTTCAGACCGCCACCGGCCAGACGGCCGATGTCCGCCGGGTGGAAATGGTGGGGCCCCAGGTGGGAAAAGATTTACGGGCCAAGGCGCTCTTCGCCATGTTCTACGTCCTGCTCTTCATCACCATTTACATATCCGGCCGGTTCGAGCTCAAATGGCTGGTCAGCGCGGTGGTGGCCGGGTCCCTCATGGGGGCGGTCTATCTCTTTTCCCTGCTCAACATGAGCATCCCCTTTCTGATCATCACCGCCCTGGTCGTGAGCCTGGTCCTGTTCTGGTTTCTGGAACTCAAATACGCCATGGGCGCCATTGTGGCCCTGATCCATGACGTCACCATCACCGTGGGGGTCTTCTCTCTGTTCGGAAAAGAGTTCTCCCTGCCGATCATCGCGGCCCTGCTCACCATCATCGGGTACTCCCTGAACGACACCATTATCGTCTTCGACCGAATCCGGGAAAATCTGCGCAAATTTACCAAGAACCCCCTGGAGACGATTATCAACAAAAGCATCAATGAAACCCTGTCCCGGACGGTTCTGACCTCGCTGACCACTCTGGTGGTGGTGATTTCACTGTTCGTTCTGGGCGGCGGCATCATTCACGATTTCGCCTTTGCGCTCATCGTGGGGGTCCTGATCGGAACCTATTCCTCGGTATTCGTGGCCAGTCCGATTCTGCTGGCCTGGCAGGGGGCCGGACGGAAGGCGTAACCGGGCGAGGCCGGGCACCGTGGAAGAGAACACCGTCGACAGACTGCTGCCCTGGTTTCAGCTGAGGAGCGTGCCCGGAATCGGAAATCTGCTCCTGAAGCGGCTTCTGGACCGGTTCGAATCCCCGGAGCAGGTGTTGACGGCCTCTCCCGACCAGCTGGGGCGGGTGGATGGCATCACCTCCCGCCTGGCCTCAGCGGTGGCAGGCCAACCGGTGACCGATCAGGTGCGCCGGGAACTGGACCGGGTCGCCGAACGGATGCGGGACGGACACTTCCGGGTGATCACCATGACCGACCCCGATTACCCGGGGCTGTTGCTTCAGATTCCCGATCCCCCGCCCTTCCTGTATGCCCACGGGGATTTAAACCGCGCCCACCGGAACATCGCCCTGGTGGGCTCCCGCACCGCCACCCGGTACGGAATCTATACCACCCGCCACCTGGCCGGAGAACTGGCCGTCCTCAACATCACCGTGGTCAGCGGCATGGCCCGGGGCATCGACACCGCGGCCCACGAAGGGGCCCTGGAAAAGGGAGGCCGGACCATCGCGGTCCTGGGAAGCGGTCTGGATAGGATCTATCCGGCGGAAAATCGGGCTTTGTATCACCGAATCGCCGAATCCGGGGCGGTGATCACCGAATTTCCCCTGAACGCGGGGCCCGACCCGCACCACTTTCCCATTCGAAACCGGATCATCTCCGGAATTTCCCTGGGCACGGTGGTGGTGGAGGCTGCCAAACGGAGCGGGTCACTCATCACGGCACGCCTGGCTGCAGAGCAGAACCGGGAGGTCTTTGCGGTGCCCGGCAACATCCACTCCTTTAAAAGCGCCGGCACCCATAGTCTGTTGAAAGAGGGGGCCAAACTGGTGGAGAACGCCGTCGATATCCTTGAAGAACTGCCGCAGCTGATCGGCAGCCACATGGCAAACCGACATGTTCGGGGAGAAGAGGTTCTGGACATCCCGCCCCTTTCCGAGGAAGAATCCCTGGTGTTCAAGGCCCTGGGGCCTTATCCCATTCACATCGACGAACTGATGCGCAAACTCGAGATGGCCCCCGGGCCGCTCTCCAGCATTCTGCTCCAATTGGAACTGAAGGGGATCGTGACCCAGTCCCCGGGAAAATTTTTCTCCATCGAGATCAAAAATATGATTTGACGTTTCCGTTTCCGGTTTTAGGTTTACATGGCAATTCAGCAGAATCGCAAAAAGCACCGATGCACACCGCATCCCAAAAGTTAGAGGATAGGATTGATACAGATGTACATTACGGATGGTGATCATTGTGAGTAAACCCCTGGTAGTGGTGGAATCTCCCACCAAAGTCAAGACCCTGAAAAAATACCTCGGCGGCGATTATAATGTGGCCGCGACCGTGGGCCATATCAAGGACCTGCCCGCCAAAGAGATGGGCATCGACATCGAGAACGGGTTCAAACCCAAATACCGGATCATTCCGGGTAAGCAAAAAGTGATCACCGCCCTGAAAAAAGAGGCCGGCGATGCCGAGGAGATCTTTCTGGCCCCCGACCCCGACCGCGAGGGAGAGGCCATCGCCTGGCATACCGCGGAGGTTCTCAAAAAAAAGGACCGCCGGTTCCACCGGGTCCTCTTTCATGAGCTGACCAAGCACGGGATTCAAGAAGCCATGGCCGCTCCCGAGGCCCTGAACACCCACAAATACGAGGCCCAGCAGGCACGTCGGATTCTGGACCGGCTGGTGGGCTATCAGATCTCTCCGCTGCTGTGGCGAAAAGTCAAAAACGGGCTCTCGGCCGGCCGGGTGCAGTCGGTGGCCCTGCGGATCATCTGTGAGCGGGAACGCGCCATTCAGATCTTTGATCCCGAAGAATACTGGACCATCACCGCCCTGCTCCACGGAGAAGCGCCGCCGCCGTTTGATGCCAAACTGGCCAAAAAAGCCGGCAAGAAAATCTCCATCCCCGACGAGGCCGCATCCAAAAAGATCCTGGATGCGGTCTCGGGTCGACAGCCGGTGGTAGACAAGGTGGTCAAAAAGACGGTGCGGCGGAACCCCCAGCCGCCCTTCACCACCAGCAAGCTTCAGCAGGAGGCCATCCGCAAGCTTCGGTTTTCCGCCAAAAAAACAATGATGGTGGCCCAGCAGCTCTATGAAGGAGTGGACCTGGCCGAGGATGAACCCACCGGCCTGATCACCTACATGCGGACCGACTCCACCCGAATCGCCAATGAAGCGGCGGAGGAGGCCCTGAAGCTGGTGCGGGAGCAGTTCGGAAGCGAGTACGCCCTGGACAAGCCCCGGTTCTTCAAAAACAAAAAGAAGGTTCAGGACGCCCATGAGGCCATTCGGCCCACCTCGGTCTATCACACCCCCGAAAAGGTGGCCAAATACCTGTCCAAGGATCAGCTCGCTCTGTATCGCCTCATCTGGCAGCGGTTCGTCGCCTCTCAGATGGCCCAGGCCCTGCTGAACCAGCAGTCGATCACCATCAAGATCGGGGATTATGAATTCGCCGCCTCGGGGTCCACCATCAAATTCGCCGGATTCATGACCCTGTATCTCTCCGAGGATGATGCCGACGAGGATGCCAAATCCAAGGGATCCACCCTGCCCCCGCTGACCGAGGGCATGGTCCTCAAGCTTGAAAAATTCGACCCCAAGCAGCACTTCACCCAGCCGCCGCCCCGGTTCTCCGAAGCCTCCCTGGTCAAGGAACTGGAGGAAAACGGGATCGGCCGGCCCAGCACCTATGCCGCCATTCTCTCCACCATTCAAGACAAGGGGTATGTGGAAAAGCTCAAGGGATACTTCCGGCCCAGCGAGCTGGGGTTTATCGTCAACGATCTGGTGGTTGAAAATTTCCCGGATGTTTTCGACGTCGATTTCACCGCCAAGATGGAAGACAGCCTCGACCGGGTGGAAGCCGCCGAGGTGGAGGCCCTCAACATCCTGGAGCAGTTTTACAACCCCTTTCACCACAAGCTGGAAGCGGCCGCCGAGGGCATGCTCAGCATGAAAGGGGTGGGGTTTTCCACCGGCATGAAATGCCCCAAGTGCGGCGGCGACCTCCACATCAAGGTGGGCAAAAACGGCCCTTTTCTGGCGTGCAGCAGCTATCCCGACTGCGACTTCAGCCGGGATTACACCCGGGATGAACGGGGCAAGGTCCAGATCATCGAGCCGGACCTGGAAGCGGCTGAGGGCGAGGTCTGCGAAAAATGCGGCAAACCCATGGTGGTCAAACGGGGCCGGTACGGCACCTTTCTGGCGTGCAGCGGGTATCCCGACTGCAAAAACACCCGGTCGGTCGCCTCGGGGGGCCAGTCCACCGGCGTTTCCTGCCCGGAAGAAGGGTGCGAGGGGGAACTGGTGGAGCGAAAATCGAAGCGGGGAAAGGTATTTTACGGATGCAGCAAATTCCCCGAATGCAAGTTCGCCACCTGGGACCGCCCGGTGGAAAAACCCTGCCCCCAGTGCGAAGCCCCCTTCCTGGTGGAAAAGACCACCAAAAAAGAAGGCACCTTTCTTTCCTGCCTCGATAAAGACTGTGGGTACCGGGAATCGGTGGAGGAGGAAGTCTAAAAAAGCGGTTCCGTTTTCATAAAAGATCACCCTGGGGGCGGGCGTTTGCGTCCGCCCCCCGCCCTACCCTCCCCCATTTCCGAAAAACCTCTTCCCCTCTATCCAAGCCGAACA
>JBKHDE010000198.1:0-8886 GCA_046541495.1 Desulfococcaceae bacterium | reverse complement strand
TATGGTTTTCATTCGGAGACCAAAATCCTATACACATCCGGATACACCGGCACTGTGATTACCCGGCACGGGGTCCTTAAGGAGGGCATTTCCTTTATTCAGAAGCCTTTTTCAAGAACAGGGCTTCTTCATAAAATCGCTCAAACCCTCAAAATCCAAAAGGATACCTCCGATGAAAACTGATGGTTCAGCCGAGAACCAAAAAGTAAAAACGGGGCAAACCTCCGCCGTTGCTGAAGCGGATCAGAAACGAAGCGGGCTCGACCTATTTCGGGAATTAGTTTTGGCGAGCGAGGATTGGCTCATTCGTCGAATGCACTATTATGTTACATCGCGGGGTTATGACAAGTATTCTTCCACGCTTGAAGAAGCCTGGCGGCTTTCGATTAGTGTTCTGTCCACCCTTCTGGTCAGAGATGCCGCCGAGACCGGAGGTGCGCCTGCCGAGTTCAGTCCGGAAGATGATTTCCAAAACGATCCTGTGGCATCTTTTGGAATCATGGAAGCCCAACGGCACCGGGAGCGCGGTGTGGATATGGGTATGTTTCTGAGTCTATTGAAGTATTATCGACAGGCCTACATCGACTTGGTTTCAGATCAGGAATTCTCAAAAGAGAGCGAAACCACTCTGAACTTGTTGATCATCCGGTTTTTCGATCGAATTGAAATCGGCATCAGTCTCGAATGGAGCGGCAAAGAAAACGAACAATTGCTGGAAGAGCTTCGCTCCACCAATCGATTCCTGACCAATGAAAAAAACAAATACCTCACGCTTGTCGAAAGTTTGTCGGACCCGGTCCTATTGCTCGATTTGAACAATCGTATCGACAACATTAATCAGGCCGCCGCCGTCCTGCTGGGCCGAAGCGGATTTCCGGGCAGTGAATACTACTGCCTGAGTCGGGACCGTGTATTGGAATTCAGCGAATACAAGGATACACCGCACCCGCCTGCCGAGTGTCTCAACAATGAATCTCTGGAAACGCTGCTTCCCTGGCTCGGCCCGGCCTTTTCGACATTCAGAGAAAGCGGCCGGTCGGAAACCCGTCTTGAAATGGGAACGGAAATCGCCGGACGGCCTCGATGGTTCGACGTGGTGCTGACCCCCATGCCGGACATCAGCGGCAAATTCGGCGGCGCCACCCTGGTGCTCAGGGATATCACCGAGCGCAAGAAATCCGAAGCGGAACGTGAAAAACTCCAGGAAGAACTGCTTCAGAGCCAGAAGATGGAATCGATCGGCCGCCTGGCCGGCGGGGTGGCCCACGATTTCAACAACATGCTGGGGGTGATCATCGGTCATTCCGAATTGGCCCTGGAACAGATCCCCTTGAACGATGCGGTTCAGGAGGATCTTCAGGAAATCCTATCCGCGGCCCGGCGCTCGGCGGACCTGACCCGGCAGCTGTTGGCCTTTGCCCGCAAGCAGACGATTTCGCCGATTGTGCTGGACCTGAACGAGACGGTGGAGGGGATGCTCAAGATGCTTCGGCGGCTGATCGGCGAAGACATTCACCTGATCTGGCTGCCCCAGGGCGGGTTGTGGCCGACCCTGATCGATCCGGCCCAGATCGACCAAATCCTGGCCAACCTGTGCGTCAATGCCCGGGACGCCATTGACGGGATCGGCAAAATCACCATTGAAACCGGCAATGTTACGCTTGATGAAAGCTACTGCGGCAATCACGCCGGATTTATCCCCGGAGACTTCGTCCTTCTCGCCGTGAGCGATTCCGGGTGCGGAATGGAGAAGGAGACTCTCGGAAAGCTGTTCGAACCCTTCTTCACCACCAAAGAGGTCGGTACCGGAACCGGGCTGGGTCTGGCCACCATCTACGGCATCGTCAAACAAAATTACGGATTCATCAACGCCTACAGCGAACCGGATCAGGGGACTACTTTCAAAATCTATCTGCCCCGCCATACCGGAAAAATCGATCGGGGAGCCGCTGAAAACGGCCCGAATGCGAACCGGGGCGGACCCGAAACGATCCTGCTGGTGGAGGACGAACCCTCGATTCTGAACCTCGCAAAAAAAGTGCTGGAGCGGCTCGGCTACCGCGTGTTGGCCGCGCCCACCCCCGGCGAGGCCATTCGGATTGCCGAAAATTTTTCAGAAGAGATTCACCTCTTGATGACCGATGTGATCATGCCGGAAATGAACGGCCTGGATTTGGCCGATCGACTGGAATCCTGTTACCCCGATCTGAAACGGCTGTTCATGTCCGGCTACACCGCCAACGTGATCGCCCATCACGGGGTTCTGGAAAAAGGGATAGATTTTATTCAGAAACCTTTTTCACGATCGGAAGTGGCCGCCAAAGTTCGTGAAGTTCTGGATCGAACATGAGCTGTTCGTAACAGACCCGTTATTCAATCATGATTTTTTTGGAAGAAAACATTTTAATCAGCCAAGGGGATGACCGGCTGTGTTATCAACACCCGGAAGCGCCTGACAAATGCATTAAGATCACCTATTCCCAAAATCCGGTGCAATCGCGAAAAGAGGCTGCCTACTATCAGCACCTGATCAGTCGGAAGGTTTCATTTAGAAGGTTGTCCCGGTTTTACGGCCGGATTCCCACCAATAAAGGAAAAGGATATGTATTCGAGTTGATCCGAGATTACGATGGAAATATTTCCAAAACCCTGTTGCATTACCTCGGAACCGATTCCGGATCAGTGCCCCGGATACGCCGGGATCTGCCTCGCCTAAAGAATTACCTGGTTGAAGAAGGTATTATGGTGAGGGATCTTAAAGCGGAAAATTTGGTCTATCAAAGACTGGATGGTCCTACCGGAAAGCTCATAATCATCGACGGAGTCGGGAATAATGAGTTTCTACCTGTTTGCAACTGGTCCCGATACCTGGCCCGCAAAAAAATCATTCGAAAATGGGATCGATTCATCCGCAAACTAAACTCCAAGCATCCCTTCCGAAGCGCTCGAATATCGTCGGATTCCAATATGCCCGCCTAATCCGTAAAAAAAACGGCGGCGGATGCCCGTTTACGGCAGTGGCCAATTCTCTGGTATTCGAATGTGGCCCTCTGCCGTTTCCACAAGAGCACCGCTCGACCCCGGAGCGGTGCCGGCTCAGTGAATCCGTCGTCAACTCTGAATATAATCCGTCACCGTCTTCAGGGCCTGGTCCAGGGAGAACCGGCCCATATTGAGCACCAGGTGATACAGGTTGGGATCGTCGAAATCGCTCTTTCCCAGACGGTGGTAGAGAGTCGAGCGCCGCTTGTCTTCGGCGGCGACCACCTGGGCGGCTTTTTTGTGATTCAGCTCATAGTGTTTCATCATGAACTGGATTCGGTTTTCCAATTCATCCACCAGCAGGATATGGGTGGCTTCCGGATGGTCGTGAAGGATGTACTGAGACCCCCGGCCCAGCATGACCACGTCCCCTTCTTCGGCCATCTGGGAAATGATCACCACCAGGTAATCGAGATAGATCTGATCATCCATATACCCCCGTTCCCCTCCCAGGATGCGGTCTACGAGGCTTTTATTGACCATTTTATTGATGATCCGGGTCAGATTGGTGCCGGCCTCTTTTTCAACCCCCTCCACATAGGTGGGGGTGACGTTGGCCGCCTCCGCAATCCGTTCGATCACCTCACTGTCTGCGAATGTGTATCCCAACTCCCGGGCGATCATACTCCCGAGAGTTCTGCCGCCTGCGCCAAATTGTCTGGAAATGGTGATAACCGCCATCGGATCCTCCTTGTTTATTCCCTTTCAGCTGGTTCGAAGATTTCGGCTTGGGGTGGATGGAGAAGGGTTTCTGCATCCGGTCAAGCCAGAAACTTCTGAATGGCCGCTCCGAGTTCTTCCGGATCCACCGGTTTTTCCATATATCCCTCGGGTTCCGGCACCGCCTTGTCGCCGAATTCGGTGAGAACTTTCTGGGAGCGTAAAAAGGCGTTTTTGGCGATGCCGGTCAACATGAGAACGGGGATGTTCTGAAACTTTTTGTTGGTCTTGAGATTTCGAAACATCCGAACCCCGCTCTGTTTGGGCATCATCACGTCCAGGACCACCAGATCGGGCTTTTCATTTTTGACCTTGGCCAACCCTTCCTCCCCGTTGGCCGCCTCCATCGGTGTATATCCCTTGTCCTGAACCACACTGGCGGTGATCATGCGTACATCAGGATCATCGTCCACAATGAGCACTTTTTTCGACATGTCGATTCCTCCTTGAAGGTTTATTTCGAATGGGTTTTTTCTTTAAAAGGAAGCCGAATGGTGAACACCGTGCCCTCCCCTTCCCGGGAGGATACCTCGATGGCGCCGCCATGCTCTTCCACATTCTTCCGGGTGACCAGAAGCCCCAGACCGGTGCCGCGGTGCCCCTTGGTGCTGAAAAAGGATGTAAATATTTTTTTGGAGACCGCCTCGCTCATGCCGGCCCCGTTGTCCTCGACTTCTATGATCAGATTGCGATCCCCCCCCAGGGCGGTCCGGACCGTCACCCGCCAGTCCTTGTCGGTGGATTCATCGAACAGGCAGGCATCGATGGCATTGGACACCAGGTTCATCAAGGCCCCGTGAAGGGTGTGCGGGTCGATCATCACCGTGCCGATCTCCGGGTCCGGTTCGGTGATCAGTTCCACATCGTTCTCCCGAGCGGTTTCACTCAGCAGCCGGCAAACCTCTTCGGCCACGGCATTGGGCTCACAGGGCTCCGGTTGCGGTTTCCGTTCTTTAGAATAGGACAGCAGATTCATCACCAGCTCGGAGGTCTGGTCGATGTTTCGCTGGATCAGGCCCCAGCCCTGTTTCAGCCGATCGGTATCCTCTGTTTTGAGGGCCTGGTTGACCAGGTAGGAACCGCCCTTGAAGCCGTGCAGAATATTTTTGACGCTGTGGGCCATTCCGGCCACGGTCTGGCCGATGGCCGCCAGCCGTTCGGTTCGAATCAGTTCTGCCTCCAGCCGCTTGATCTCCCGTAGGTCCTGAAAAAAGGCTACGCTGCCCACCATTTCATGTTTTTCATAAAGAGCCGTGCCGGAGAACCGAACCGGAATCGCTTCCCCGGTTTTGGAGATGATTTCGGTCTCCCAGGAGGGCGGCGCCTTGATGATATGGGGGGGTTGGCGTTTGGTATCCAGCACGGTCAGAACGTCTTCATTGTAAAGATCCCGCACATTCAGCTTCCCCACCGCCTCCTGTTTGGTATATCCGAAGATCTCTTCGGCGGCCGGATTGAAGATCACGATAGTGAAACCCTTATCGGTGGCGATAATGCCGTCATTGGCGCTTTTGATCAGCTTGATCTGAAAGCTCGATTTCCGCCGCAACTCCCGGGTGGCGATGTCCACCGTCCGCTTCAGTTCTTTGGTATGGGCCTTTAGTTTTTCATGGATGGCCACCTTTTCTTCGGCCCGGGAGAGGGCGATGGCGAGAACCTCATCCCGAATCGGCTTGTTGATGAAATCCGAGGCCCCGTATTTAAGGGCCTCAATGGCATTGTCGATATCGCCGTGACCGGTGATGATAATGACTTCCGTGTCGGGATCACGCGCCTTCACCCTTTTGAGGACCTCGATCCCGTCCATTCCGGGCATCTTGATATCCGTAAGGACGATCTCCGGCTTCTCCCGGTCGAAGATTTCCAGGCCCTCCGCCCCGCTGGTGGCGGTGAAGACTTCATATCCGTCGCTCCTGAGGGACATGGACAGGACCCGAACATTGATCTCCTCGTCGTCGATGAGCAGCAATCGGGTCATGATACCGCCGGAAAGGTCAGGGTAAAAGTGGTGCCGCGGCCCACACGACTGTCGATATCGATGGCGCCGTCGTAATCCTTGATGATGCCGTAGCTGATGCTCACGCCCAATCCGGTGCCCTTGCCCACCTCCTTGGTGGTGAAAAAAGGTTCCAGAATTTTATCCATCACCTCCTGGTCCATGCCGATCCCGGTATCCGATACCCGGGCCACGACCCGGCCGTCCCGGCTGAAGGTGCGGATATCGATCTTGGTCTCCGGATTCGATATCTCCGGGTCTCTGCGCTTTTCATCGATGGCGTCGATGGCGTTGCTGACCAGGTTGATGAAGACCTGCTCCAGCCGGTTGTGCTCAGCCATGACATAAGGAAGGTCCTCGGCCAGATCCAGATTCAGGTCGATATCATGGGCTTTGACCTGGTGTCCGAGCACATTGAACACCGCCTGAATTGGATCATTCAGCAGCACCTTGCTTCGGACGATCTCGGACTGCCGGGCGAAATCCCGCACATGCTTGATGACCCCGGTAATCCGCTGGACATTGGCGGCGATATCTCCGGAGAGGGTGGTCAGCTCTTCCGCACCAGGCGTCCGGCCCTTTTGAATCGATTTCTGAAGATAATCGGTGCAGATCTGAATGACGTTGAGCGGCTGATTGATTTCATGGGCCATGCCGGCGGCCATGACGCCGAGGGTGGTCATTTTCCCGGCCTGGATCAGCTGGATTTCCTTTTCGATGCTTTCGGTGATATCGGTCGTGGTGGCGATGATCACGTCCCATTCGCCGTATTTGGCCTGGCTGATGTTGATGTTGACGTAAAAGGAACGCTTCCCCTTTTTATAATGCTTTTTCTTTGAAAACAACAGGGACTGGCCCGCGGACAGGGATTTCAAGCCCATTTCGACTTCCTCGTCATGGGGGTCCCCCAGTTTGACAAACGGCATGCCGAAAAGCTCTTCCCGGTCATACCCGTAGCAGTCCTGAGCCCGTTCGTTGGTGTCCAGGATTTTGAAGTTGTCGCTGTCCAGAATAAAAATGGGGTTGGGGTCATTGTTGAAAAGGGAGCGGTATTTTTCCTCGGATTTGATATACTGCTCCTGAAGCATGGCGTTTTCGATGGCGACCCCGATGCGGTTTCCGATCAGCTCCAGCACCCGGCGGTCCTCGGGGCTGATCCGCCCCTGGGTCCGGCTGCCCACCCGGATCACCCCATAGGTCCGTTTTCGCTTGGCGCTGATGGGGATATAGGCCAGGGATTTGAGACCTTCTTCCCGGTAGAGCCCGATCTCTTCCCGGGATTCATTCTCCGGCAGGTTCTCGAAAACCGTGGCCTGGTCCTGCTTCATGACCCGGTAGACGATGCCGTTTTCATTGGCCATGAGGCTGCGTTTGCACAGGCTTTCGGAAAGGCCGTAGCTGTATTTGAGATGAAACAGTTCGTCTTCCACCAGAAGGAAAATACAGATGCTTTCGGCCGACAGAAATTTTTTGATCTCCTCCACCGTGCTGTTGATCCGCTGATTGAGGCTGGCCGGCGCGCTCAGACAGCTGTAGATGGCGACCAGGGAGGCCAGTTCCTGGGTATGGCGCTCCCGGGCTTCTTCCGCCTTTTTATCTTCGGTCTTGTCCCACAGGGTTTCGATGGCGCCGACCAGGGTGCCGCCCGGAGATTTGATAGGCGCGGCGGTGAACCAGCACCAGGCCCCGTCTTTTCCCAATTTCGGGAAAAACCCTTCGGCTTCATACCCCCCCTCGATCAGAGGGGATTTGCGCCATTTGTTGCCGTAGAGTTTCTTGATTTCCGTTTCTTCGGTCTGATCCAGAATCACGTCGGCCATGGTGGGTCGTTCCCTTTCATAAAAAGGAATCCACTGCCGAGTGGAACCGATGACGTTTTCCGCGGAGATCCCGGTCAGGTTTTCCATGGCCCGGTTCCAGTGAGTGGTCCGGTGGTCCCGGTCGATGACGAAGGTCGGAATGGTGCTGCCTTGAATGATCTGAGAGCGAATGCGTTCATTTTCCACCAATTCCAGCTCGATTTCATGGGCCCGGGTGTTTCGGTGGCGAAGGATATCGGCGAAATGGTCGGTGATCCGATCGAAAATGTCCACCACCGCGTCCGGATTGTCCAGGTTCCGAAGCAGCTCACGCCGGCTGCTTTGCCGAAGGTCTTCGAGTTGCAGAAAGTCCCAGAAAGCCCGGGCCTGCAAGTGGTCGATCACCCGAACCCCGTCCGGGCAGTTTCGCTGAATCACCTCCCCCAGGGACCGGTCGCTGGTCAGTTCAAGAATGAAATCCAGCTTGGGTAAACCGTAAAATTCCTCATAATTCCCGGTGGTGGGGATGCCCAGTTGTCGGGCCAATTGAAACCCCGGCGCGGATTTATCCTTATCCGCCACCCCCACGATCTCAGGGCGGCGGCACGCCAGCCGCTTATCAAACAGAAACTGAAGAAAGGCCTTGCAGAATTTTCCGCCGCCCACGATGGCGATATGGGATTCCAGCAGTTTCTGAATCATCGAGGGCTCCATCCCTGAACCGGAAGGGGGCCGGGGATTGGTTCACAGGGCGAAAACCGCTCCTTTTTATTCGGATCATTTTGCATCCATACCTCGGGCGGGAAAAAAATCAGGTGTTTCGCTGACGTCTGTTCTCGAATTTCCTTCCCCTGAATATGGTTTAGACTATAAAGACACCTAATTTTTTAGATATGATATTTAAAAACCTTTGTCAAGGCCGCTCTCGCCCTAATTTCATTTATATGACTCTATAACAAGTTGTTTTTAAAAATGAACCCTGATATGAAGCAGATGGAATTCCAAATAGCGGAACGCCTTCAAATTTACGACCACTCTCTTCAAAGAAAGGAACGGCACCATGGATCTGAAGCAAAAAGTGACCCTGAAACAAAAGGGAGACAGTTCGGCGCTGCAACTCAAACAAAAAGGGATGACGAGCATCCATGCCCAACTCACCTGGACTCAGGCCGTGGACCTCGATCTGCACGCCTTCTACAAAACCAAAGCCGGAAAAACCGGGCACGTTTTTTTCGGAAACAAGGGGAAACTGAATCAGGAACCCTTTATCATGCTCGATGAAGACGCGGGTGTGGGCAATAAGGCGGGAGACAATGAAGAAAATATTCG
>JBKHDE010000197.1:0-9063 GCA_046541495.1 Desulfococcaceae bacterium | reverse complement strand
CCCGGGTAGAATAGACGATCCATCACGCCACAACCACCAACAGACAGAGAGGCACGCCATGATCGTTCTCGTGGGATCGGAAAAAGGGGGCACCGGCAAAACCACCATCGCCACCAATCTCTCGGCCATGCGGGCGCAGGAAGGCTTTGATGTCCTGCTCTTGGATACCGACCTGCAGGGGTCGGCCACCTACTGGTGCCGCACTCGGGACGACGCCAAGATCACCCCGGCCGTCTTCTGCACCCAGAAATTCGGGCGCATCGACGACGAAGCGGCCAAGCTGACCCGCAAGTTCGACGACATCATCATCGACAGCGGGGGCCGGGATTCCGAGGAGATCCGCAGCAGCATGCTGGTGGCCCACCGGGTCTATATCCCCATCTCCCCCAGCCAGTTCGATCTCTGGTCCCTCACCTCCATGGCGGCCATGGCCAAAAAAGCCGCCGTTCTCAATCCCAAGATGAGGGCCCGTATCCTTCTCAACCGGGCCTCCACCAACCCCTCCGTCACCGAAGCCGAAGAGGCCCGGGAGATGATCGGACAGCTGAACGGACTGGAGATGTCGTCGGCCATGCTGAGAGATCGCATCGCCTTTCGCCGGGCCGTGCGCGACGGATTGAGCGTGGTGGAGATGAAGCAGAAAGACGCCAAGGCGGTGGATGAAATTCAAACCCTGTATCAGGAGATTTATCATGGCTAAAAATGAAAAATCGAGCCTCAAGATGACCCCCCCGGCCTCCGAAAACCGTCCCGACTCGGATCGGCCGGTCTCCCGGGATGAATTCCTGAAAGAAGCGGCCCGGCGAAAGGCCGAATCCGCGTCCCGGGCCCAAACCCGACCTTCCGAATCATTCGAGTCCAAAGAAAAGCCGGCTTCTCGATCCGCCGAACCGGCTTCAAGCGAAGCCCCGATCCAAGACGTCGCCCCGCCCTTCCCTCTGATGGACGTCTTTTTTCCGCCGCTTTTGTGGAAGCAGATGGCCGAATCGATGAATCAATGGCTGGAGCTGGTCGGCCGGTTGTATCGAATGGATGCGTTTTTCGCACCCTTTCTCCCCCCTTCGCCAAATCGCCCGCCCATGGATTTCGGCCTGACCGCGGCGTTCCGATACATGAACCCGTTCCTTCAGCCGGACGAAAGCCGTTTGCCTCAGAAAGCGGCCGACGGCGAAGACCCGCTGGCGGTGATCGCCGACGCCCTCGCTCGGATTGTGGACGAAACCCTCGATATCGATAAGATTGAAAAGAAACAGGCCGCGGGGCAGTTTCTTTCCTATGAAGAACAGCGCAGACTGGAAGCGGCGGAGGAGCTGAAGCGATTAAAGGAGAAAGTTGAAGGGATGTCGCGTAATCGGTGAATCACGCACCTCGCCTTCTGATGATTCCTTCCGCCGGTGATCCGAGAAGTGCTTCAGGAGTTTTTGAGAGGATATCTCTTGGAGTTTTCTGTGTGTGAAATCTTGTAATTGTTTTTCTGATTCAGACGCCAATTGTAATTAAAATTCCGGGATTGTAATCCTTTTTCCGGACCTACGCGGAAAGAGAACCCCAATTCTTGCGCCATAAGCCGGATCGACCTATTCATTCGCTTTTGCCTCCAAAACATGGGACGACTCTCCAGACGAAAACGCGCCGGCCATTTCCATTTTCTGACGGACGCGGAGATCGTCCGCATGGAAGAGGCGGGTTCAATCCGCTTTCGGTTGACGGGGTTGCGATGAGGTGGGATAGTTGTCGGCAATTTCAACCATCCAAGCCGCACCCGTTGTTTAAACAATTGATGGAGATGACGGGCGGGGAGTGATTCATGGTGCTAAAGACACCGGCATGCACCCATGGCATAAATGGCGCGAATGCTTTTCCGTTGACTTTTACAAACAGTGATATTACCGTTTATAAAAAGTAATACCGACGTGTAAGAGGAGGCCGCAATATGCCGAGAATCACCCAAAAAGGTCAGGTGACCATCCCTCAAGAGATCAGAAACAAATTTTCGTTATTGCCGGGTTCGGATGTGGAATTCATCGTCCGGGGCAATGATGTCGTTATCCTGAAAAGCCGGAAAAAAAACGATTTTCTCAGGTGGCTGGGCAAAGGTGGGCTGCGGACGCAAAAAACCGTCGATAGGATCATTGACGGCGTCAGAGGCCGGTCTGATGAATAATATCGTAATAGATACCAACCCCTTGGCCTATATCTATAACGGCGTCCTTGATCTGGGGAAAAAATACGCTCTCCTGCTGGGCGAACTGGCCCGCGGTCATATTTTGATGATCCCCAAAATCGTGTATGGCGAACTCTCGCTTATTTTTGAAGATGTTGAAGAACTGAAAGGGTTTATAGACAATACCGGCATTGTGCTCGGAGAGGCGTCGGCGGATGTTTACATCACGGCCGCGAGCCGCTGGAAGAAATACAATGAACGCAGGGTCCTCATGTGCCACAGATGCGGGGCCAGGCTGGATCGGCTGACTTGTAAAAAATGCGCATCGGAAATCAACATCAGGCAACATATTCTATCCGATTTCATCATCGGCGCATTTGCCCGTCACACAGGCAACCGTCTGGTCACTCACGATAAAGGTTATTTTTCAACCTATTTTCCGGAATTGAATATCATAACGGCACCTGATTGAATTCGGCGCAACAGAACGTCCGGGCGCTGAAAGCCGATGACGGACCACCGTTGGCGTTTCCCAAAAGCGGATGGTTCCCTGAAATACCGCAAATCAATCTTCCCCCGCAAGATCCATAAACCCCCGCTCCGCCGCACCCATAAGCCCGATCTGATGATTCAGGATGATATAGACGGGGATGCGGGTCATCAGCTCCTCAAATCGGCCCTTGGCGGTAAATGACCGCATAAAGGTCTGTTCTTCGAATTTGGGCAAAATTTTGGCCGGGATGCCGCCGCCCAGGTACATGCCGCCCCGGGTCATGCCGATGAGGGCCAGATCGCCGGCCACGGCGCCGAAAACCATCATGAACCGGTCCAGGGCCTTTTCGCAGATGGGGGCTTTTCCGGCGATCGCGGTTTCAGATATGATCCTGGCCGGATCGCCCTCTCCCATTTTCTTTCGCAGCCAGTCCGGTTCCTCATATCCGCCGGTGGATTTCAGCCATTCATAGATGTTGATCAGACCCATGCCCGATACGATCCGCTCCGGACTCACATGGCCGAATTTTTCCCGCAGGTATGCCCACAGGGATACATCTTCCGGATCATTGGGGCTGAAATCCACATGCCCGCCTTCGGAGGCCAGGGGCATATAGCCCTCGCCGCACCAGACCAGCAGCGACATGCCTAAACCGGTGCCCGGGGCGATCAACCCCAGACTCCCCTTTTTGCGGGGTTCTCCCGCATTGAGTTCCTGAATCTCTTCCTCGGTCAACAGTGGAACTCCGTATCCCACGGCGGTGAGGTCGTTGATCAGCCGGACTTTTTCCCAGCCGAATCGGTCCTGAATGGAACCTTCTGAAATCACCCAGGGCAGATTGGTGGCTTTGCACCGGCCCTGGTCCACGGGGCCTGCCACGCCGAAGCAGGCGGCATGAAGATTCTCCTTTCCAACTTCATCGGAATGGTTCTGTAAAAACCGGTCGATAATCGATTCGAGGCCGTCGGCCTTTCGGCTGTCGAAGGTTTCAATCACGGATGCTTCCGGGCGGTCGCCGGTTCGGGTAAAGATGCCCACGGCGGTTTTGGTGCCGCCGATATCTCCGGCCAACATTTTTTCTTCAGAGTTTTTGCTCATTGTGGTTTCCGTAGATTATTCTTCATTGCTCTTTTCCACCAGTCCGATGTGCTGCAGGTACCCGGCCGCCAGCAGGCAGATCAGCGCCCAGGCCCCGCCGGCCGTCCACCCGGCGAGCACATCGGTGGGGTAGTGGACCCCTAGATAAATGCGACTGAGCCCCACCAGAAGCGTGATGGTGATGACGACGGTAAAGATGTAGATTTTCAGCTTTCGGCCGCCTTCCACCCTGGCCAAAAGCGCCCCCAGCGTCAAGTAGATGATGGCGGAGGTCATGGCATGGCCGCTGGGAAAACTGGCGGAAGAGACCATTGTCAGGTGGGGAATGTCGGGCCGCTCCCTTTCGAAAAAGGCTTTGAGCAGGCTGTTTAAGCCGAACCCGCTCAAGGCTGAGAATAAAACCAGCCAAAACGCGCCGTACCGGCCCTGTAAAGCCAAGAATCCGAGCACGGAAAGGGTAAACAGGATGAGCAGGGTATACCCCCCCAATGCGGTGATGTCTCTGACCATGGACAGCACCCAGGGCGGTCCGATGGGTTTGGAAGGGTCTTCGGGATCACGCAATGCATTCACGACCTGTTCGTCGATGTGCTGATATTCGCCTTCCATGACCTCATCGGCGATACTGATAAACCCCCAGATGCCGATGACGATCAGGATCACGCTCACTAAAGCCACCAATTCAAAGGGCTGGCGTTTTGCAAGCCATTCCTGAATCCAGTCGAAGGCGTTGTGTATTTTTTGGGTAATTGGTTTTGTCATTTCTGATCGATTCAGGGTTATAAGGTTCAGAAACCGAGAGCATACCATACGTACCGGTTCCGGGTAATATTATTGTGAAACATATCTGAATCTTTGTCCCGCATGTTGAAGACATGTCACAGCCGGGCGAAGGCCAGGGTCAGAAAAGAGACCGTCACCGCCCCGGCGTCGTCGAATTCCATCCAATTCAAAGCTACGAAAAAGGCCCCGAGCACCGTCAGACAGATCAACAGGCCATAGCCGACGATGGCGATCCAGTGAGACTTGGTCATGATCCGCTCTTCCGGATCCCGCGGGGGGCGTTCCATCACCTGCTTGTCCCCTTCGCCGAGACCCAGGGCCAGGGCCGGAAATACATCCCCGATCATGTTGAGGTAGAGGATCTGAAGCGGCAGAAGCGGAATCGGCACGTTGATACGGCCTTGTTCCACCGCCACCACAATGGAGTTGAAGGCGTCATCTTTGAGCACCATATCGGCGGCGTCCCGGGCCACCTGGGTGCCGCGTCGGCCCATGGCGATGCCGATATCGGCCTCTTGAAGGGCGGGCGCGTCGTTGACCCCGTCGCCGGTCATGGGCACGATTTCACCCGCATCCTGGTGCAGGCTGACCAGTTCTTCAACCACATCTTTCCAGGAATGGGTCCACGGTTCGTTCATCGTTCGCCTCTTTGTTCAGTTCGGGGATTATCGCTTTCGATTTTTAAAATCTAAAGGAGACCTATGCCGAGCGGAATAAAGAAAATTGCGTATTTTTAAAGCGGCCGGCGTGTATTTCGGAAGTCCCGGTAAAAATGGTAACAATTTTTCCGGGTTCCCACTGTTTTTTTGGATGCGTTTGGTGTAAAAAATAAGAACAGCTGCAAAGGCGGTTTTCTGAACCGGAAATCCGCCGGGTCGATTTAAATCAAAAGCCGGGTTGCTCAACAGCAGGTCATCGGAAGGGAAGATGTCGGTCATCGAGAATGAAATTGAACAGCAGTCGGACGCAGACCGGGCCGCCCGCAAGGTCATGACCCTGATGCTGTTGACCTTTAAGAACTTCACTCTGTATCCCGAAAGCCATACCATTTGCATCAACTGCATTCGGAAGCTGAAGGGTGCCCTCAATGATTTTTTTTCAGTGGGGGCGACATTCAAATGCGGCGTCGAGCAGGACCGGCTTCTGTTTCAAGGCGAACCGCTGTATCAGCATGCCGATGAAACGCCCGGCGAAAACCTGCCCGGCATTCTCTACCGGGACGGCCTGCGATGGATCGAATTTCAGCCCGATATTGAAATTTTTGAGCTGAATCGGTTTTTCAGTATTCTTCAGGCTTATCGGTTTCTGGATGACGAACCCGAAGGGGATCTGGTGACCGCCCTCTGGGAGGCCGATCTGGACCACATCGGGTATGATGCGGTGCTCTACTGGGAGGTAGAGCCCCTGTCGCGGTTTCCGTCCCTGGAGACGGTAGGCCAACCCCTTCAAGATACGCGGGAACTGATGGAAGTCTCGGAACATCAGGGGCCGCAATGGCCCGGGGAAGGGTCTTCTCCCATGGTCTTATGGCAACTGAATGAGGAGGAGATCGACCGTCTTCAGCGGATGATCGCCCAAGAGGAAGAGTGGGATGCCGCCCACGATGTCCTGAATGTGCTTCTGGATATTCTGGAGGAGCAGCATGAGCCCCAGGATTTTTCGGTGGTCCTGGAATTTATGGAGGAAGAGTATCTGAACGGACTTGGACATCGGGAATTCAGTTTCAGCGCCCGGTTGATCACCCAGATGGAGCGAGTACGGCAGCAGTTTGCCACGGATCATTCCTGGGCGGTTCCCCATCTGAACGCATTTTTTCAAAAAATATCGAGCCCCGAAGCCGCGGAAGCCATTCGCCGAAGCCTGATGGCGGATGCCAGGCCTCTGTCCGACGCCGCGCTGAAGGCGTTCACGGAAATGGTTCATCATCTCAGTCCCGATATGGTTCCGTTGCTGGCGCCGATGATGGTGGAAACCCGATCTCCCAAACTGCAACGGGCACTGATGGAGGGGATCGCTTCTCTTCTGAGCCGTGACTTGGAACCGGTGGAAAGGCTGTTAAAATCGGAATCCGAAGACCTGATCCGCATGACGGTCCACATCCTCGGATATCTGAAAGGGGAATCGGTAAACCGGCTTCTGCTGCGTATGACCCGCCACTCCGCGGCCGGGGTGCGCAAACAGGCATTGAAATCGCTGATCAAGCGCAGTCCGGACCGTGTGGAATCCTTTTTTTTCCTCATCGATGATCCGGATGTTTCGATTCGGCGGCTGCTGTTGAATCATCTGCGAAAGCGACGGCCTGCCTCCGCCGAACCCCTTCTGCTCGATTACCTGAAAGCCGAACGATGTGTTCCTCACGGCCGGGAGCACATATTGGCCTGCTTTTCGGCTCTCGGAGACTGTGCATCTTCGAGTGCCGTTCCGTTTTTGCGGGAAACCCTTTTAAACCGATTGTGGTCCGGTCTGTTGGGCGGAAACCACGCCCATATCAAAGAAGGGGCCGCCCGGGCCCTGGCGGCGTTGAACCTGGAAGAAGCCCGCGAGGTGCTGCAAACAGCGTCTCAAAGTCTGGCGCCCCATATTCGAAAGATATCCAGAATGGTGATGAAGGAGAGGTATGGCCGATAAATACGCTGAAGAAACCGGACGGCGCCATGATCTCGCGGCGGCCCTGCTCAAAGTCCTTTTCAAGCTGATTCAGGCGGCCAAGATCCACCGTCAGACCAACAGCCTGATCCTGGAAGGAGCCGGCCAGTTCCGGCACATCGCCGAAGAATTGGCCCGGACGGAGTCGACCCTTTCCATTCGGTTTCGCCACAACCGCATTTTCGTAGAGGAAGACAGGCTCTCTTTTTCCAGGGATGCCGCCAAACACATGGGGACCCTCTACCGGTACTTTGAAGCCCTCGGATTTCAAGAACTTCGGTTCGACTGGGGCCCCTACCTGCCCGCCGAGACCGCCGACTGCGACCAGGTCATGATTCTGGTCCGGCTCATCGCGGATGCCGAACAAAACGCCGTCCCCTGCGACCCGGTGTGGGCCCGGTGCAAAGAAGCCGCTCTTGACTGGGTGGAGATCGTTCCCCGGGCTGAATCCCAACCCATGGATTATACCCCCGAAAGAAAGGAACGGGTTCGGAATACCTATGCCTACGCCCTCGATTCGGTTCAGGAGGTGGTCAGTAAACTGTCCGGCCAGCGCCGGGTGGGGATCAACAAGACCATCCGCATCGCTCAGGATATGGTGGACCTGGTCATGTCGGATGATCCCCTGTTCATGGTCCTGAGCACCATTCGGACCCATGATGACTACACCTACCACCATTCCGTGAATGTGGCGATTCTGGCCATGTGCCTGGGCAAGCGCATCAATCTGTCCAAACATTCCCTGGAACGGCTCGGCCTGTGCGGCATGCTGCATGATCTGGGCAAGGTGGAGGTGCCGCTGGATATTCTGAACAAACCGGGAAAACTGACCCGGGATGAGTTTGAAATCATGAAGCGCCATTCCCTGGACAGCGCCCGATTGATCCTCAAGCTGCGGGCCCCTCGGGATCGCAAGGCCAAACTCCTTCTGCCGCCATTTGAGCACCACCAGAAGTACGATCTCTCCGGCTATCCCCGCTCCAAGCGAAAGAAAAAGATGAGTTTTTTCGGCAGCATCCTCTCCATTGTGGATGTCTACGACGCCATCACCTCCCCGCGGGTGTACCGGAAAACGGTGATGAGCCCGGACCGGGCCTTGGGAATTATGCTGGAGGGAATGGGCAGCGATTTCGACCCCATTCTTCTGAAGGTCTTTATCAACATGCTCGGTGTCTATCCGATTGGAACCCTGTTGCTGCTGGACGACGGGGACCTGGGATTGGTGATGGAAAAGCCGTCTGAACTCGATGAGGAGCGCCCCTGGATGCTGCAACTCATTCCGGACCGAAAAGGCGGATTCAGCAAGGGGGAGACCATGAATCTGTCGGCGCGAAATCCCAAGACCGGGGATTACCGCAAAAACATCGTCAACAGTTTTCACCCATCGGTCTTCGGCATTCAGCCGGCGGACTACTTGTTTTAAAGCCGACGGGTCGTATTTCGCCTCAAAAAATCACCTTTTTTTCATAGATTTACGGGATTTCCTGTATTTTCAATTCCCCTCGATCGGTTTACAGTGAAGAATAAAAAAACCTGTCATTAATCTCATTCAACAGAAAAGGGGGATGCATAGAGAATGGAAGCCAATGAACCTCGAAAAGTGGAAATGGAAGCGCAGATCAAGGCGCAGATCGATCAATGGGGAGAGAAAATAGAGGAATTGAGGGCGAAGGCGGATCAATCCGACGACCCCAATGTGAAAACCCTCAGTTACAATAAAATCAAGGAGATGCAGGCCAAACGGGAGGAAGCCCTGGGGCAGATGACCGAGCTGAAAAAGGCCGGCGGCGAATCCTGGTTTGACATGAAAAAGAAGATCGACGGCATGGTCGGCGATCTGGATGACGCCTATCGGGAAGCCATCGCCTACTACAAATAG
>JBKHDE010000196.1:0-9077 GCA_046541495.1 Desulfococcaceae bacterium | reverse complement strand
ACCCGTGTGATATACATGATCAAAAGAAAAAGGGGTAGATATGGAAAATGAAAATAAAAATTTATCACGATTGGACCTAGACGAAATCGGCAAACAGCTCGGAGACCTGGGTTTTGTTCGCGGTTCTCGACATCCACCTCTTCCTATCTTATCTTCTAATTATCCAAAAATCGCATTCCATCCGATCTGAATGAGAATATTCCGATCAACTGCAATTTCCGCTTGAGATCTTAATTTATATAGAAATCGATCAGAGGGGCGAACGCCGTCCTTCATCAAAAAAGAAAGGAGACAACATGTCGGTCTTAATGGAATTCAGTATGTTCCCCACAGACAAGGGAGAGAGCGTGGGCGCCTATGTCAGCCGGGTCATCGATATGGTCCGGGAGAGCGGAACCCCTTACAAATTGACGCCGATGGGAACGGTGATTGAAACCGATTCGATGGCCGAGGCACTGGAATTGCTTCGAAAATCCCACGACATACTCGAAAAAGACGCCCACCGGATCTACGCCACTGTCAAATTCGATATTCGAAAGGGCGCGAAAAATCGTCTGGAGGGGAAAATCCAATCCGTGGAGGATAAAATCGGAAAGGTGCGCACATAACCGTTTTTCCAGGAGGTGGGGTGATGAACAGGAAATAAGGTTCGAAAGACCAAAGACGGCACACCCTTCTGGACCATGGGAAAAGAAGAGCATGCCGACAGATCAGCAGGATAAAAACCTTGCCGAGAATCCCGACCCGTTGCAGGCCTTCTCTCATGAAACTCCTCCCGTATTCACCCCTCCATCGAATTCCGTTAAAAAAAAATAAAAAAGGGCGATTTCAAAAAAGAGATTTATACCTGATTCGGCAACCATCCTTTCCCCGCCGGGGACAGGGAACCGCAAATCGGTCTTCCGATGTTCATCTCAGCAGGGCATATCTCCTTCTAAGTCCGGCTATCCCCCATTGCGCGCCCCGATCCCCTGATCTATAAATTGAGACCGTATGCCGCCCCTCGTCGCGCTCACGAAACGACATCTTGTTTTTTGTTCCACCTTCTTTTGCTTTTATTACGAAATCAACCGTTTGAGGAGACCCATGGATCGGATGGAGTTGATACATCTGGACGAACTGCCCGAACGTTGCCGGCGCGATATCAAACGTTTTTTTCAAAAACCCCACAGCGATCTCGAGGTCAATCTTCGGAACAAAAGCGACCTCTATCGCAATCCGGACGATTATCTTATCCTGGCCAGAAAGGAAAATAAGGGCCCGGATTATACCGCCTGGCAGACCTCCTTCTTAAAAAAATCGGACATCCACACCTTTATACGATACAACCCGAACTATACTCGAAAATATTATCTGGTCTGGGATGAAACCATGAAAACTCACACCGGTCCGATCCGCCTCTCCGACAGCGGCCGGCTGGCCACCTGACACAGAAAACGCCCGCTTGTGAAACACGAAACGGCCCGGCGATACACCGCCGGGCCGTTTTCTGTTGATCCTTCCGAAGCGATCCTCCTGGAGGACCCTCCGGGACCCGCTTATTCCAGAATCGTACGGTCCCCCAGATTTCCGTATCGATGGTAGTCGTGGGAGATGGACTGCTCCTGGAAATAGTGGAGCATTTCAATGCGCCCCTCCATCAGGACCGGGTTGCGGGCGATATAGAAACCGGCTTTGGCCGCCGCCTCATACACCGCCGTGGGGACCCGGTCCGGGGCCGCGTACCGAATCCGGTCGATATCCGGCAGGATGTCGATCAACTCCGCATCGGAATGGCGGGTCAGGCGGGTTCCCCTGAGGATTCGCTTGCCTTCTTCACCGGATAGAAATTCGGTAACCGGGTTGTTCAGATCTTTTGGAATCCCGACAATGAGCCTGCACCGGGCCACAGTGGCCGCGGCGATTCGGCCCAGAACATCGAACAGGGTGTCCTCGGGATGAACCCGCACCAGCACCGTCCCCACCGGCAGATACCGCATGACATTGTCCTGCCCCCGCAGATGAAAATAGTCCTTTTCCAGGTAGAATTCCTGCTCCGCATTGCAGATATAGCTTTCAATGGCCCGAACCGTCTTTCTCAGGTCGGCCGCATATTCCGACAGCTGACCCCATTGGAGTTTGAGCCGCCAGTCCTGGGCCGTGCGCAATAATGCATACTCTTTTTCGATCGCTCCCACAGCCGGCAAATCGGTCTCCTCGAAATCCATGAACTGAGAGACATAATTGGGGCTTCCCGCCTTGATCCCCGCGCCCAGGGCCGACTTTTTCATGCCGCCGAAGGGCTGCCTCAGGACCACGGCGCCGGTGGTGACCCGATTGATGTAGAGATTTCCGGCCTCGATGCCCTGCTTCCATTTGGCCTGCTCCCGCTGATCCAGACTTTCCAGGCCCGAGGTAAGGCCGTAACCGGTCTGGTTGACCAGGTGGATGGCATGGTCCAGGTCTTCGGCGCACATCACCCCGACCACCGGTCCGAAGAACTCGGTCATGTGGGTGTAGGAGCCGGGTTGAACGTTCCACTTGATGCCGGGCGTCCACATATACGGATTGTCATGGACATTTTCGGGCTTGAGGGCCCACTCCTCGCCCGCTTCCAGCTCGGTAAGCCCCTTGAGAAGATCCCCCTTGGGAGGATGGATCAGCGGCGCTATCTTGTTTCGGAATTCCCAGGCCGAGCCCACCGCGCAGCTCTTGGCCGCATCCACGAACTGCTCCCGAAAATGCGGGTCTTCATAGACCTCCCGCTCCAGAATGACCAGAGAAGTGGCCGAACACTTCTGACCGCAGTTGCTGAAGGCCGAGTGAAGAATATGCTTGATGGCCTGGTCCCGATCCGACATGGCGGTGACGATGGTGGCGTTCTTTCCGCCGGTTTCCGCCGCCAGCAGCACATTCGGCCGCGCCTTGAGGATCTCCATGCCGGTGTCGGTGCCGCCGGTGAGAATGATGTAGTCGATATCCGGGTGGCGGGTCAGTTCGGGCCCCACCTTGGACCCGGAGCAGGGCACGAACTGAAGCACGTTTTTAGAGATCCCGGCCCGCCAGAAGCACTGGCAGAGATGCCAGGCGGTCATGGCCGCGGCGGTGGCCGGTTTGAAGATCACCGTGTTGCCGGCGGCCAGGGAGGCGGTGATGCCGCCGGTGGGAATGGCGATGGGAAAATTCCACGGTGTGATCACCAGGGCCGCGCCCTTGGGGTGCGGGGTGACCGTTTTCAGTTCATCGAATTTGCGCACCGTCCAGGGATAAAACTCGGTGAAATCGATGGCTTCGGAAACCTCCGGGTCGGCTTCGGTGAAGACCTTGCCGGTGTTGGCCGCGGCCGCGCCGATCAGGTCCCCGCGGGCCTTGCGCAGCTCCATGGCGGCCCGGGAGAGGATTTCGTGGCGCTCGGCATGGGTCATCTTCCGCCATCCGTCCGGATCGGCCTTGGCGGTCTCCACCGCCCGCTGTGCATCCGCCTTATCGGCCAGGGCGAACCGGGCCACGATGATGTTTTCGTGAATCCGGTTGGGATCCGGCACATCCACCGTATCCCGGCCCTGAAAGATCTCTTCACCGGCCACCACCACCGGAATCTCTTCCGGCCCTTGGCCGGCGCCCTTCTTCCAGGCATCCCGAATCGATTCGGCCCATTTTCGATTGGCGGTCAGGGACCAGTCGGTGTCCGGCTCATTGGCAAACCGGTCCGTGTAAAACGGGGACATCTTCTCCGGAAAGGATTCATTCCGGCGGTCCTGAATTCGGTTGGGCGTCTTTTTGGCCTGATCCTTGTACCGGCAGGATTCGATAAAGGTCCGCTTCAGGAAATTCCATTCCTCCGAATCGGGGGTGAGATTGAAGGAGTATCGAAGGAAGTTTTCCTCGGCCGTGTTTTCATCCAGCCGCCGAATCAGATAGGCGATGGCATTGATGAACTCGTCCCGGTCGGCCACCGGCGCGTAGAGCAGCACGCTTTCGCCGGAGACATCCTTGACCGCACGCCAGATATGATCGGCCATGCCCTCCAGCATCTCGAAGGAGGAATACTCGGCCACCCCGTTCTCCCGGGCCAGCTTGTAGGCGTAGGCCTGCTCGAAGAGATTGTGGGAGGCGATCCCCATATGCACCGCCTGAATGTTTTCCGGAATCATGGCGTAGTCGACCATTCGCTTGAAATTGGCATCCACCGCCAGCTTGTTGTCGTAGGGGGCCAGGGGCCAGTTGTAGACGGCCGATTCCACCGCCTCCATCTCCATATTGGCGCCCTTGACGATACGGATCTTGATGGGGGCTCCGCCGTCGGCCACCCGCTTTTTGGCCCAATCGGTCAAATCCCGCTGCATCTGATAAGAGTCGGGCAGATAAGCCTGGAGTACGATGCCTGCGGGATAATCCTTGAATTCTTCCAGATCCAGGGTGCGGGTGAACAGGGCCGCGGTGATCTCCAGGTCCCGGTACTCCTCCATGTCCAGATTGACGAATTTGGGGACGACGGTATTGTCCTTACGAACAAAATGGTGGTCCCGGGCCGTTCGAAATAGCTGTGCAAGCCGTTCCATCAGGACCTCGATGGTATGCGCAAAGGCCAGGGAGCTGATCTGGGAATAGAGGGTGGAGATTTTCACCGAAATATACTCGATTTCCGGATTCCGTAAATCCGCCAGGTACTGTTCCAGCCGGGACACGGCTTCCTTTTCCCCCATGACCGCTTCGCCGATGTGGTTGAGGTTCATTCGAACCCCCTGTTCCCTTCGCTTTTGCAGATGGGGAAAGAGCACCTCCGGCTCGCCCGGAATCACCGACCGGGCGCTGTCGTCCCGAATCTTTTCGATCATTCGGGGAATGGAAATCGATGGCGCATGCCGTCCCACGGACAGAAACAGCCGCATCAAGGCCTGTTCGGACATACTGAAAAAGCCGGGCACCCCGTATTTTTTGAGTACGAAATCGACCTGGTCGGCCACCCGGCCCGGGTTGTCCGCCCGAAAGCTCTGATCGATCATCTTGGTCAGGATCACCTTGTCCAGGGGGTTGCGGATCAGCCGCATCATCTGCTTCTGGTATTTTCGTTCCCTGGATGTCAGGAGTTCATTGGCGCGTTTCTGCCAGGCCTCGGCCAGGGAGACCGCCTCTTGAATGAGGGTCTCGTTTTCGGATAAGTTCATGGATCGTCTCCTCCAATGATGAAAGTCGGCCCGGGAAAGGCGGACGCGGTATGCAGGTCGGTTTTCTGATCAACGCCCCCGAGGGCGGGGGATCATCATTTTCCGATGGAGGCGATACACTTGATCTCCACCCGGCCGCCTTTGGGAAGCCCGCTGACTTCCACCACCGCCCGGGCCGGCCGGTGGTCGGTAAAAAAGGTCTCGTAGACGGCATTGAATTCGGTAAACTTCGTCATGTCGGCCAGGAAGACATCCACCGCCGTGACATCTGCGAGATCCCCGCCCGCGGCCCTCAGAATCTCCCGAAGATTCGTCAGCGCCTGCTTCGCCTGTGATGTCAGATCGGTCCCCACGAAATCTCCGGTGGACGGGTCGAGTCCGAGCTGACCGGACACGAACAGGAGCGGTCCGGCGGAAATCGCCTGGGAATAGGGGCCGATGGCGGCCGGTGCTTTATCCGTATGAATGGCTTTCAGTGTCATCATCTCCTCCCTTGGTATGAATAACATTTTCGGTATTCCGCATATGTAAGAGAAATTATGTATTTTTTCAAACATTTTATGGACTTTTGCCTTTGGCCCTTGCCAATTTGATTCAAACAGGCCATAAAAATATCATCCCATTACCAGAACAAAGGAGAACACCATGGAAAACAAGACATTCAAAGCGATGGTCGTGGAGGAGACGTCTGAAAAACGATTTGAACGGCAGATTCGAGAACGGTCGGTGGAGGACCTGCCCGAAGGCGAGGTGCTGGTTCGGGTCAAGTATTCCTCTCTCAACTACAAGGATGCCCTGTCCGCCACCGGAAACCGGGGCGTCACCCGAACCTTCCCCCACACCCCCGGCATCGATGCCGCCGGCGTGGTGGAAGAAAGCACGGACGACCGATTCAAACCCGGCGCGGAGGTCATCGTCACCAGCTATGATCTGGGCATGAACACATCCGGCGGGTTCGGCCAATACATTCGGGTGCCGGCGGGCTGGGTGGTGCCGCTGCCGAAAAATCTGACCCTCAAAGAGGCCATGATCTACGGCACCGCCGGCTTTACCGCAGGAATCTCCGTCTATAAACTGACCCACACGGTCAAGCCCGAAGACGGAGACATCCTGGTCACCGGGGCCACCGGCGGGGTGGGCAGCCTGGCCGTGTCCATTCTGTCCGGGTTGGGCTATTCGGTGACGGCGGTCACCGGCAAAACCGAGGAGGAATCCTTTCTCAAGGGGATCGGCGCCCGGGCGATCCTCAGCCGGGAGGAGGCCCTGGATACCAGCGGCCGCCCCATGCTCAAGAGCCTCTGGGCCGGCGTGGTCGACACCGTGGGCGGCGATTATCTGGTCACCGCCATTAAATCGACCCACCTCCACGGCACCGTCACCTGCTGCGGCAATGTGGCCTCGCCGGACCTGCCCCTCAACGTATTTCCGTTCATTTTGCGCGGGGTCAGCCTGCTGGGGGTCGATTCCCAGAACTGCCCCATGGATACCCGGGTCCAGATCTGGAAGCACCTGGCCGGAGACTGGAAGCTCGACCGGCTCGATCAAATCGCAAAGGAGATCTCCCTGGGCCGGTTGGACGAAAATATCGACCTGATTTTAGAAGGAAAACAGAAAGGTCGGGTGGTGGTCAATCTGGATGCGTAGCGCATCCGGTTTTCAAGATCGAGGGCCGCCTACGATTTCCGCCCTCTTCAGATTGCCGAAGAGGGCGGAAACAGGAATAAACCCGGTGAGGACGCTCAACGATTCTCGTGGATCGTTTCCACGTAAATCGCCTCCACCGAGGCCATGTGGAGCACGATGTAGCGGTGCCTGGAATCCCCGCTCATGGCATCCAGTTGAAATTTTTTGGATTCATACCCTTCCGCCCGGGTATACATTTCAAAGGTCCGGGTCAGTTTTTCGGCTTCTTTTTCGTTCACCGCCTCAAAATCCAGAATGGAACCCGATTTGAAGGCGATAGAGAGTTTGACTTTCTGTGGCATCTGTCTCACACGGTTGGGGTTGTCGAATGGTCTCGAACAGAGTCTATATCAGGAAAATTCCGTATTGAAAATCTTTAATCGAAAACCTCATGCGCCGATATTCTGTTCATAGATCCGATCCGGCGGCAGATCCGGCTTGGCCGATTCCATTCGCACCAACCGGTCGCACCGTTCATTTTCCGGAACCCCGGCATGGCCTTTGACCCAGTGCATCTCCACATCATGGGTTTCGTAAAGGTCCAGCAACTCGGCCCATAAATCGGCGTTTTCCGCGCGGTCCTTCCGGGTCCGCATCCAGTCGTTTTTTCGCCACCGCTGGGCCCAGCCTTTGGTGAGCCCGTCCACCACATACTTGGAATCGCTGAAGAGCTTTACCCGCGACGGCTTTTCCAAAGCCTTCAAACCCTCAATGCAGGCCGTCAGCTCCATCCGATTGTTGGTGGTCAGGCGAAACCCGCCCGAAAGCTCCCGACGCCGGCCGTTCTCCAGAATCACCGCCCCGTATCCCCCCGGCCCCGGGTTGTTCAGGGCACCGCCGTCGGTATAGATGATGATGGCATCCGAATCGCTGTCGATGCCGGGCTTCGGGGTCTTTCGGGCCGAAGATGCCGTGCCGGAACGGGAACTATTCCTGTTTTTGTATCTTCCAGCGGGGGGCGGCGCATCCATAAACGCCTCGGCCTCTTTCCGAGTCTGGAACCCCTTGTAAACCGCGCCGGGAAATCCGGTGATCTGAACCTGTGCGCCGTTACCGCCGAACCAGGCGGTGTAAATACCCGGTTTTCTGCCTTTGGCGACAGCGTAATATTTCTTTTTTGCCACTGAATGCGTTCCTTCCGTTATGCCTCGATGCACCCGGCATCCCTAGTAGTACCCTTTTTTTCCTTCCAGGGACCCCACGGCCACCGGACCATCATTTTATCTCGAAGCGTTCCCTATCTTAAATCACCCTCTGATTCAATCATAAAGAGGATTTGGGACTCAGGCGATGTGACATAAAGATTGGAGGGCGGGCCGAATATATCCGACCCGGGTTTATTCAATCCGGCAAGAGTCTGGCATTTTCTGAACCGCAGCCGGACGATTGACCAGATAGATGCCGACAGCCACCAGAGCCAAGGCGGTCAGCAGACCACCGGTGAGCGGCTCGTGAAGGAATACCGCGCCGGAGATCACCCCGAACAGCGGGGTCAAAAAGAGAAACCCGGCCAGTCGAGGCGCCGGATACCTCAGAATGAGCCAGAACCAGGTCAAATAGGTAATAAAGGCCACCCAAACCACCTGGTACAGCAGACAGGCGAATATGAGCGGGTCCAGCTGAAAGATTCCGGGTTCTTTCATGGCCGCGGAGCCGAGCGGCAGCAGCACCGCCGATACCCCGATCTGATAGAGGAGGGTTTTGGCCGGCGGAATTCTGCACAACGGCCCCGCCTTAATGAGAATGGTGGCTGCGGCCCACAGGAGGGCCGCACTCAGCAGCATGATGTCGCCGATCAGGATGCGGCGAGTAGGTAAAACCAGGGATTCGCCGAAAACCGCCAATATACCGGTGAACGCGAAGCACAGCCCCGCCACCTGCATTCTCACCAGCCGCTCTCCGGGAAGAAACAGCTGAGCCCCCAGCGCCGTCCAGAAGGGCATCGTATACAAAAAGATCACGGCCCGGGAGGCGGTGGTAAAAACCAGCCCCCAATAGATCAGCATGAACTCGGCGGCGAAGATCACCCCCACGGCCAAGCCCCACCAGAGGGTGCCGTCCCGTTTCAGAAACGGCTCCCGGCGCAAGACCATCCAAATGCCGATCAGCACCGCCGCCCCAATGGAACGGATGCCCGCCTGCAACACCGGCGACACCCCCTGATTGGCCACCTTGATGGTCACCTGCTGAAACCCCCAACTGGCGCAGAGAATCACCAGGAGGGCTGCGGCCACAAAGTCGATGGAA
>JBKHDE010000195.1:0-9088 GCA_046541495.1 Desulfococcaceae bacterium | reverse complement strand
GACACCGCCTCCCCGTAGGGCGGAAGCATGCTGCACTCCAGCAGGATGGATTTCACCTCGGGATGGGCGGCGATCATCTGTCGGGCTGCGGCCGTGACCTCTTCGCGGATACGGTCGCTGTCGAGTACACCGATTTCATCCAGGGCCGCGGCTTTGAAGTGGGGGTGGTTTTCCAGGCCGACAATCACGGTGGCGGTCTCGTCCACGCCGATGCGGCGGAATACGTCGGGGGTCAGGGATTCGGAATTGGCGGTGATGACCCCGACCTTTGCGGTATCGGGGAGGGTGGCCTGAATCAACGGGACCTGAAGCAGGCTGGTAAGCAGCACCGGAATGGTCACCGCGGCCTTTACCGCCGACTGGTAGATGGCCATGAAACCGCAGTCGCCGGTGATCGCTTTGACGCCTTCCCGCTCCAGTTCCCGGGCGCCCGCCACCATTTTGTCGATGAACCCGAGATCGTGGGCGAAGATCCGCTCCACGGTCAGGCCGTCGATCCGCTTGAACCGGACGGGATAGGCGTAGGTTCGGGCGTTTCCCACATCCCCGTGGATAAAGGGCGCACGGCTGTCGAGCAGGAGAATCCCGATCGCCTCTCCGTAGCTGGTCTGTCCCTTTATCGCGTGATGAATCATGGATGTAACCCTTGGTCTTGGCGGTACTCCGGCCGGGGCAGTCATAGGGGCCCGGGCGGGTACAGGGGCCCGGGCAGGCACAGGGGCCTGCCCCTACTCAGCTTTTCACGAACAACCGTCTCGGAAAATCGGCGAAGGTTTCGCATCCGGATTCGGTGACCCGGAAGGATTCGCTGCATTCGAAGCCCCAGTCGTCCATCCACATGCCGAGAATCATGTGAAAGGTCATATTGGGCCGAAGCACCGTCTTGTCGCCCGGCCGCAGGCTGGCGGTGTGTTCGCCCCAGTCGGGCGGATAGTTGAGTCCCATAGAATAGCCGATTCGGGACTCTTTTTCCAGCCCGGCCTTGGCGATGATCTTTCGCCAGACCAGTTCCACCGCTTCGCAGACCACCCCCGGTTTGACCGCATCCAGGGCCGCATCGAGGCCTTCCACCACCACCTCGGCGGTGTCGGTCAGCTTTCGGGGCGGATTGGACCCGAGATAGAGGGTCCGGGCCAGGGGCGAGTGGTACCGGTGGCGGCAGGCGGCCAGCTCCAGATTGACCGCCGTCTCATCGGGATAGGGGGCGTCGGTCCAGGTCAGGTGCGGGGTGGAGGTCTTCTCGCCTACCGGCATCATGGGAACGATGGCGGTGTAGTCGCCGCCGTATTCGGAGGTGCCGGCGATCTGGGCCTGGTAGATGGCGGCTACCGCATCGCACTCCCGCACCCCGGGAGCGACCGTGTCGATGGCGGTCTGCATCACTTTTTCCATGATCTTGCCGGCCTGCTTCATGTATTCGATCTCCGCATCCGACTTGATGCAGCGGACCCAGCTGACCAGCAGGTCGGCGTCGGCAAAGGTCGCATTCGGCAGATCCTTGCGAAGCACTTCATGGGCACGGGCGGTGAAATAATAGGCGTCCATCTCCAGCCCGATCCGTTTCTTGTCCCATCCCCGCTGTTTAATGATGTCGGCGACAAAGTCCATGGGATGCCGTTCCAGAGACTGGACATAATTGTCCGGATACCCGATGATGTTGTCGGTCTTGAGAAAGGTGGTGTGCCGGGCCCCGTTGGCGTCCATTCCCCGGCCCACCCAGACCGGCTCCACCGAATCCATCTCTACGATCACCACCTGATGGACATAGAAGGACCAGCCGTCGTATCCGGTCAGATAGTTCATATTGGCCGGGTCGGCCACGATGAGTACATCGATGCCGGCCACCGCCATCCGTTCTTTGGTCCGATCGATGCGGCCGAGGTATTCTTCCGTGGAAAACAGCGCCATGGTCATCCTCCTTTCTTGGCGAGAATCGCTTTTGCGCCGGCCTCGATCCGCCGCAGCCCTTCTTCCAGATGCTCGGCCGAGGCGGCGAACGACAGGCGCAGATAGCCTTCGCCGTTGTCACCGAAAATCGAGCCGGGCACCAGGGCGACCTTATGTTCCTTGACCAGGTATTTGGCCAGATCCCAGGAACTCATTCCCAGTTGCTTGATATTGGGAAAGGCGTAAAAGGTCGACTCCGGTTCCAGGCAGGTGATTCCTTCGATTGCATTGAGGCCCTCGTAGACGATTTTGCGGCGCTTTTCATAGGCCGCCAGCATGTCGGCCACGCAGTCCTGAGGACCGGTGATGGCCGCCAGAGCAGCCCGTTGGGCCGGAGAACTGACCCCTGAAACCATGTGCTCCATCAGCTTTTCCATCTCGTCGACGATCGGCTTGGGGGCTGCGGCATAGCCCACCCGCCATCCGGTCATGGCATAGGTCTTGGACAGGGTGAATGCGGAAATCGTCAGGTCCTTCATGCCGGGCAGGGCCCCGATGCTGACATGCTTGCGGCCGTCGAAGACGATATCTTCATAGGGTTCGTCGGAGAGAATGAATATGTCCCGCTCCCGGGCGATCTCCGCCAGTTCCTTGAGAGCGGCTTCGTCGAACATGGCGCCGGTGGGATTTCCCGGGGTGTTGAGGATCATCACCTTGGTCTTGTCGGTGACCGCCCTGCGGACATCCGCCGGGTCGAGCTTGAAGCCGTTCTCCTCCCGCACCGGCACCCGCACCGGCACTCCGCCGAAGAGCCGGATCTGGGAATAATAGTCGTACCCCGGGTCGATGACGATGACTTCCTCGCCCGGAGACACCAGGTGAAGCATGGTGTTGAAGATCACCTGCATGGCGCCTACCGCGACGAAAATCTCCGAGGCGGGATCGGCCTCGATGCCGTTTTTGGCCCGAAGCTTTTCAGCGATGGCATTCCGCAGATCCCGGAACCCTTTGGCCGGCGGATACCGGGTGAAGCCCTGGTCCAGGGCCAGTTTGGCCGCATCCCGAATATGGACCGGGGTGTCGAAGTCGGGCTGACCGATTCCCAGGTTGACCACCCCGGGGACTTCGTCGGCCAGGGCGAACATCACCCGAATGCCCGACCATTCCACTTCGTGGGTGCGGGGAGCCAGTTTGGCATTCCAGTTCATAGGACCTCCTTCTTTACACGACCTGGGGCAGCACCAGGTCCGAGGGACCCTTGGCCGAGGTCTTCAGTTCGGGTGCGTGTCGGTTCATGATTTCCAGCACGATCTGGGCGATCTTCACCTTCTGACGAATGAGGTTTTCATGGAACCCCTCGTCGATCCAGGGCTTGTAGATGTCGCCTTCGGAGGTGCCCGGCTCGAATTTGAAATAGCAGGGAGAGGCGATCCGGGCGATTTCGGGTCCTTCATAGGCCCGGAACATGCCGCCGAAGGAATCGACGATGATCATGTAGACGTCCAGCGGAATGTCCACCGTCTTTCGAATGGCCCCCAGAATCGGCAGGGAGACATCGGAGATCGGATTCAGGGAATTGACCCCCATCGACTCGATCACCTTGGCGCCGGCCGCGCTGCAGTAGCCGCCGAAAACAGAGAACTTGAAAATGGTTTCGTTGGGAATGACCCCTTCGGCCCGCATTTTGTTGAGGATGTAAAGCACCCCTTCGTCGTAGACCAGAAATCCGCGGAAACCGGCCTCGATATTTCGCATGATGTCGGCGATATGGTAGGAGATATTGTCCGACCCCCGAAGCCGGAAGGCCTGCATGGCCCCCTCGGAGGTGGAGATCTCCTTGGAACCGACGTCCCATCCCTTGCGGTGGCCCACGGTCATGATGATCTCGATTTTGGCCTCGTTGGCCATGGCGGCCATATCTTTGAGTTCTTCGAAATCGCAGTAGGTGGAGCCGCCCACCGCCGCAATCGCCCGATGGATGGTGACGTTTCGCCGGTCGGCCTCTTTGATCATGGCCTCCATGGTGGAGGCCCGCTCCACCCCGGCGATCTCGATGCGGAAATTGGCGCCGTCCGGAAAGTTTTTGGTGCTGGTGGGCAGGTCATGGGCATCCCGGCCGGGAATGGACTCTTTTTCCATGAAATCGCGAATCTTTTTGAGTACCTCGGACATATATTGACTCCTTGTGGAAGAGTTTCATCGGGTGTATTCGGTCAATGAATGCATTCGGTCGAATGCGGATCGAATTTCGGATTATTTTTTGCCTATCAGGTCTTTCAGTTTCGGGAGTTCCCCCTCCACCATCTTGTAGGTGTGCTCGTCGGCCGGAAACCGGCTGTTCCGGACGTCTTCGGCATAGTCGGTAAAGGCTTTGATCGTCTTGTCCCCCAGATTTTCATATTTTTTGACGAACTTGGGGGTGAAGGCCTGAAAAATCCCGAGCACATCGCTGCAGATCATGAGCTGACCGTCCGCCAGAACCCCGGCCCCGATGCTGTAGACCGGAATGGTGAGATTGTCCCGAATGATCCGGCAGACCTCGGGCGGCACCGCTTCCACCAGAAGGGCGAAGGCGCCGGAATCCTGAATGGCTTTGGCGTCGTCGATCAGCTCTTTGGCGGTTTCGGCGGTTCGGCCCTGAGCCTTGAATCCCCCCAGTTGGCCGGAGCTTTGAGGGGTGAGTCCGATATGGCCCATGACCAGCATGCCGCCGTCGGCGATGGCCTGAATCTGGTCGCAGACCCGTTTGCCGCCCTCCAGTTTGATGGCGTCCACACCGGCTTCTTTATGGAACCGGCCGGCGTTCAGAACCGCGTCGGGCACGCTCACCTGATAAGACAGAAAGGGCATGTCGCCGATGATGAAGGTGTCGGGGGCGCCCCGGCGGACCGCCTCGCAGTGGTAGATGCACTGATCCATGGTTACCGGCACGGTGCCGGAATAGCCGTAGATGCACATCCCCAAAGAATCCCCTACAAGGATCATATCCATTTCCGCCTGCTCCGCAAAATTGGCGGTCCAGTAATCATAGGCGGTGATCCAGACCGCCTTTTGGCCCTCGGTCTTCATCTTCTGAAGATCGAACCGGGTCAGTTTCTTTTTGCCCATTGTGAATATCCTCCTCCCTTATAATGAATGGCAGCGATATGCCGTTTCGGCATATTCAAAATCTTGTCAGTGCGGACGCCCCAAATGTTCCGAAAGCCGGGAGCAGACCGCGCGAAGCAGTTCCTGAATCATGTCGATTTTTTCTCCGGTAATTCGGGCCGCCGGACCGGCCACGCTCATGGAATAGGCGGGGCGGCCGGTATAATCGAAAACCGGCGAGGCTACACACCGCAGACCCGAACGGAATTCTTCGTCATCCAGAGCGTAGCCCCGATCCCGGGTGATTTCCAGCTCCTTGCACAGCGAATCGATGTCGGTAAGGGTTTTGGGGCCCAGGGGTTCCAAATCGATGGTTTTCAAGTAAGCTTCGAGTTCTTCCCGGGGCAGAAAGGCCAGCACCGCCTTTCCCAATCCGGTGCAGTAGGCCGGCGCCTGGGTGCCGATGCCCGAATCCATTCGCAGGATTTCCCGGCTGTCGATCTTGTCCAGGTGGATGATGGTTTTCCCATCCCAGTATCCGAGATTGACCGTCTCCCGAAATGCGGACGAGAGTTCCAGCATGTAAGACCGGGCGATCCGCCGGATTTCGAATCGGCCGGCGAATTTCATCCCTTCCTCAAGGAGCTTGAATGTCAGGCCGTACCGGGATGCATCCACCTTTTCCACATATCCCAGTTCCCGCAGGGTGGCCAAAAATCGATGGCTTCCGGCACGATTGGTGCCCAGGCGATCGGCCACCTCGGTCACCGTGAGGGCCTCCTGCTCGGCCAGCAGTTCCAGCACCCGGATTCCCTTGGCCAGGGAGGAAATAAAATAATATTTTTCACCGGCTGCCGGCATAAATTCTCCCGAATGCATTCACCAAAAATCAAAAAATCGCTCACCATGTGTGACGATGTAATGCATAGTGTGACAATACAGTAGGTAAAAGGAACCGTCTTTGTCAAGCTTTTTTTATAAGGGTTTGTAATAAGCTGAAATAATAGGTTGTTTTTAAATAGCAATGGTTTAGAAAACACTTGACCTTTGAAAAATGAACCGATATGTTTCTGCGCGCAGAAACAAGAAGGGAGACTGCATGACGACCCGGGAAGAACTGATCAAGGTGTTTACGGCTATAAAAGACGAAGCGGAGATGGCCGCCTTTTTCGAGGAGATTTTTACCTCGAAGGAACTGGATGATATCGCCCTTCGCTGGCAACTGCTGCGGGATCTGCACGACGGGGAGACCCAGCGCTCCATTGCACAGAAATACCGCATCAGCCTGTGCAAGATCACCCGTGGATCCAAGATATTAAAAAAGCAGCCTTCGACGACCCGGAACCTGTTGGAACAGCACTACGGAAAAGAAGAGGAGAAATGATGAAACGGAATTCCGCCCCTGGTTTACTCGCCTGCCTGCTGCTGACCCTGTGTTGCCTGCCCGCGGCCCATGCCTACGAGCTTCCTCCGGTGAACCTCGGGTTCACCAGTTTTTTGGACGGCGGCCCGCCCGCCGGTCCCGGATTCTATTTTACCCAGTACCTTCAATATTATACCGCCGATCAGCTCAATGACGGCGACGGAGATGAGATTCCGTTTCCCGACCCGGACCTGGAGGCCTGGATCAGCCTGACCCAGTTCATCTACCAGTCGGACAGGGAGGTGCTGCTGGGCGGAAAATGGGGTCTTGATGTGATCATTCCCTATATTGCTCTGGATCTTGATTATGCCGCGCCCGGCCCCTTTCCCCAGGACAACGGTTCCGGATTCGGAGACATTCTGGTGGGGCCGTTTCTGCAATGGGACCCGATCATGGGCGCCAAGGGGCCGCTTTTCATGCACCGGATCGAACTTCAGATGATTTTTCCCACCGGCAAATACGACGAAGACCGGGAGATCAACCCCGGCGGCAATGTCTTTTCCTTCAATCCCTACTGGGCCGGCACCCTGTTCATCACCCCCCAATGGACCGCCTCCACCCGCATCCATTATCTTTGGAACGGTGAAAACGACGACCCCAACCGCGGCTTCGGGGATGCCGACGATTCCCGGGCCGGGCAGGCGGTACATCTCAATTTTTCCTCGGCCTACGAGATCATCCCCAAGCAGCTGCGCATCGGGGTGAACGGCTACTACCTGAAGCAGTTCACCGAATCCGAAGCGGACGGCGATGAGATCGACGACTCAGAGGAGCAGGTGCTGGCGATCGGCCCGGGGCTGGTGTGGCACATCAACCAGGATGCCCATCTATTTTTCAACGCCTATTACGAAACCGAGGCGGAAAACCGTCCGGAAGGGGATCGATACAATCTGCGATTCGTCTATCATTTTTAGGCGGTGATCCTGATGGCGACACCGCTGAATTACCCGATCCTTTGAAAGGCTTTTTCAACCGGCCCTATCTGCTGCTCACGCTGACCATGCTCTTCTGGGCCGGAAACGCGGTCCTGGGGCGGGCCGTCCGGGCGGAGGTGCCGCCCGTGGGGCTCGCCTTCTGCCGGTGGTTCTTCGGGTTTCTCTTTGTGCTTCCTTTTGCGGTGCCGCACCTCCGAAGGGACTGGCCCGAGGTGCGCCGCCGATGGCGCGTCATCGTTCTCTTGTCCTTTCTGGGCATCACCTGTTTCAACACGATGCTCTACATCGGGCTCCATTCCACCACCGCCATCAATGCCATTCTGATCCAGTCGTCCATGCCGGTGATTATCGTGATCATGTCCTTTCTCTTCTTCCGGGAAACGGTCACGCCGATTCAGGCCCTGGGGATTTTGGTTTCCCTGATCGGTATGATCACCATCATCGCCCGGGGCGATCCGTCGGTGTTGGCTGAGCTATCTCTGAAACGGGGGGATATCTGGGTTTTTACGGCGGTGTTTCTTTACGGCGCTTACTCCGTCCTTTTACGGCTTCGGCCGCAAATCCATCCGGCCAGCCTTCTGGCGGTGCTCTTCGGGGCCGGCACCCTCATGCTGGCGCCTTTTTTCATCTGGGAAATGAACACCGGGCTGATCCTTCACTTCAACCGGATCACCCTTCTGGCGGTGGGATATGTGGCGATTTTTCCCTCGATTCTGTCCTATCTGTTTTACAACCGGGGCGTGGAACTGGTCGGTGCGAACCAGGCCGGTTTGTTCATCCATTTGATTCCGGTGTTCGGTACGATTCTGGCTGTTTTGTTGTTGAGCGAGCGGTTTATGGCCTTCCAGGGGGTGGGGATCGCTCTGATTCTCAGCGGAATCTACCTGGTGACCCGGGCGAAGTAAACGATTCCCGCGCATTCCAAGCGCCATCCCGATTCGTTCTCATTTACGCCCCTTGTGCGCCGAGGGATTTCTTGCTACACATGAACGCTGGAAAGAATCTGATTATCCCCCTTGCGTCCCCCAAATGAGGAGAAAAAGCGGATGGCCATCGATCCCTACCGATTCGTATTCGACAACCTGTGGGTCGGAACCCCGATTTCCTTTGAAACCGAAGAAGGCGGTGTTTTATCCCTGGCCTCCTCGCAGTTTATTCCCTACAGCTTTTCATTCGGAATTCGGACCCGGGGGGATGAAATCGACACCCTCAATTCCCTGGTTCGGCTGGCGGATGACGAAGGCCGGGTGTGGGAAGGCGAATCCATCTGGGATGTGTCTGAAATCGTTCACCTGATGACCCATTTCGGCTCACCCTCGCCGCCGGTGCCGTTTGAATATGCCTCCGCCGAATGGCAGCAGGCTTTTGAAAACAACACCTTCTTTTCCGGGGCCCGGGGGCTGCTCGACGACCGGTTCTATCGCCAGCTCTGCCTGATGGACCGGATCTACCAGGTGCCGTTTAAATACCAGGGACCTGTGGTGGAACTCGCCTATCTCCGGTATGAAGCGGTCGATCTGGTCACCGTTCTGGCCCGGGTCGCCAACCTCTTCGCCCTCGCTTCGAAAAAATCCGGCGATCAGATCGACCTGCCGGATATCGTCTATGAAGTGGACGTTTTCCGGCGATTGTTCGTCAATTACGGCTATGAAGAACCCGAAGGATACTGGGAGTATGATATCGTTCCACGGCCGTTGGTATTTAAAAAGACGGTGAATACGGCGCCGGCTCAGCCGTTGGTGAATTATCGGAAGGC
>JBKHDE010000194.1:0-9108 GCA_046541495.1 Desulfococcaceae bacterium | reverse complement strand
CATCCTGGTTTACATATTCCGCCGATACTGGCCGCCCACATCATAGAGGGCCTGGGTAATCTGGCCCATGGAGCAGTGGCGGACGGTTTCCATGAGTTCGGCGAAGATGTTGCCGCCTGAGAGCACGACCTCCTGAAGGCGTTTGAGGGCCTCGGGGGCCTGGTCGGCGTGTTTTTCCTGGAAGGCCCGCACCCGGTTGAGCTGGGATTGCTTTTCTTCCTCGGTGGCCCGGGAAAGTTCCAGTTCGGAGTCGGTCAGGTCTTCGCTGACGTCGGGGTCCCGAAAGGTGTTGACCCCGATGATGGGCATGTCGCCGGTGTGCTTCAGGGTTTCGTAATAGATCGACTCTTCCTGGATTTTGGATCTCTGGTATCCGGTTTCCATGGCGCCGAGGACGCCGCCGCGTTCGGTCATGCGGTCGAACTCCACCAGCACCGCCTCCTCCACCAGGTCGGTCAGCTCTTCCACGATAAAGCTTCCCTGAAGCGGGTTTTCGTTCTTGGTGAGGCCCCACTCCCGGTTGACGATCAGCTGCACCGCCAGGGCCCGGCGCACCGACTCCCGGCTGGGGGTGGTGATGGCCTCGTCGAAGGCGTTGGTGTGCAGGCTGTTGCAGTTGTCGTAGATGGCGCACAGGGCCTGCAGGGTGGTCCGAATGTCGTTGAACTGGATGTCCTGGCTGTGCAGGCTGCGGCCCGAGGTCTGAATGTGGTACTTGAGCTTCTGGCTCCGCTCCGAGGCCCCGTATTTTTCCCGCATGGCCACGGCCCAGATTCGGCGGGCCACCCGGCCGATGACGGTATACTCGGGGTCCATGCCGTTGGAGAAGAAAAACGACAGGTTGGGGCCGAACTTGTCGAGATCCATGCCCCGGGAGAGGTAGTACTCCACATAGGTGAACCCGTTGGCCAGGGTGAAGGCCAGCTGGGAGATCGGGTTGGCCCCGGCCTCGGCGATGTGGTATCCGGAGATGGAGACCGAGTAGAAGTTGCGCACCCGGTTCTCCATGAAAAACTGCTGAATGTCGCCCATCATCTTGAGGGCGAACTCGATGGAGAAGATGCAGGTGTTCTGGCCCTGGTCTTCTTTGAGGATGTCGGCCTGAACGGTGCCCCGAACGTTGGAGAGGACCATGCTGCGGATCTCTTCATATTCTTCGGGGTTGGGGTCCCGGCCGTTTTCTTCCTTGAACTTGTCCACCTGTTGGTCGACGGCGGTGTTGAAGAACATGGCCAGCATGATCGGGGCCGGGCCGTTGATGGTCATGGAGACCGAGGTGCTGGGGGCGCAGAGCTCGAACCCGCCGTAGAGGACCTTGACGTCGTCGAGGGTGCAGACCGACACCCCGGAGTTGCCCACCTTGCCGTAGATGTCGGGCCGCTCGTCCGGGTCGTAGCCGTAGAGGGTCACCGAATCGAAGGCGGTGGAGAGCCGCTTGGCCTCGGAATCGGACGAGAGCAGCTTGAACCGGCGGTTGGTCCGGGCCGGGTCGCCTTCGCCGGCGAACATTCGGGTCGGGTCCTCGCCCACCCGCTTGAGGGGAAAGACCCCGGCGGTGTAAGGGAAGTAGCCGGGCAGGTTCTCCCGCCGCATCCACCGGTAGATCTCCCCCGGGTCCTTGAACTTGGGCAGGGCGATCTTGGGGATCTTGCTGTGGGAGAGCGACTCGGTGTTGAGCGGCACTCGAATCTCCTTGTCGCGCACCGTGTAGACCAGCTCGTCCTTGGTGTAGGTCTCCCGCATCTCTTCCCAGGTGGACAAAAGCCGGGTGGTCTCCCGGGTCAGGGCCGCTTCGGCCTTGGCCACCTCCGCCTTGAAACCGTCCAGGAGTTTGGAATAATCGCCCACCAGATCGCTCTTGTTGATGGCGATGACCGTCTCCTTGATGTGCCAGGCCCGGCGCAGGGCGTCGGCCTGGTTCTCGGTCTCGTTATGGTATTTGCGGATGGTTTCGGCGATCTCGGCCAGGTACCGGGTCCGCTCCGGCGGCACGATAATGGTCTTGGAGGAGGAGGTGCGGGTGTCGGGTCTGGGCAGGCCGGTTTCGAACCGGACCCCGGTCTTTTCGTCGATGGCCTCGAACAGGGCGTGGTACAGGGCCGTGACCCCGTCGTCGTTGAACTTGGAGGCGATGGTGCCGAAAACCGGCATTTCATCCGGGGAACGGTCCCAGGCGTTGCGGTTTCGCTGGACCTGTTTGCGGACGTCGCGCACCGCGTCTTCGCCGCCCATCTTTTCATATTTATTGACCACCACCAGGTCGGCGAAGTCGAGCATGTCGATCTTCTCCAGCTGAGAGGCGGCCCCGAATTCGCTGGTCATCACATAGATGGACAGGTCCACCATGTCGGTGATGATCGAATCGCCCTGGCCGATGCCGGCGGTCTCGGCGATGATCAGGTCGTATCCGGCGGCCTGGGCCACCCGAATCGCCTCGGGCAGGTACTCGGGAATTTCGGTGTGGGAGCGCCGGGTGGCCAGGGAGCGCATGTAGACTCTCGGATCGTCGATGGCGTTCATTCGAATGCGGTCGCCGAGCAGGGCCCCGCCGGTCTTTCTTCGGGAGGGATCGCTGCTGATGATGGCCACCCGCAGGTCTTTCTGGTCGTGGAGCATCCTTAAAATCAGTTCATCGGTGAGGGACGACTTGCCGGCGCCGCCGGTGCCGGTGATCCCGATGACCGGGGCCCGGCGGCCGCCGATCTTGGCGTCCAGGGCGCTGCGCAGCTGGGCCAGGTGGCCGTTTTCGGAGGTTTTGGCCTGCTCCATGGCGGTGATCATGCGGGCCGTCAGCAGCTTGTTGTCGGGGGTGAGGGCGTCCAGATCAAAATCGAAATCGGTGACCACCGGAAAATCCATGGTCTCCACCATGTGGTTGATGATTCCTTGCAGGCCCAGTTTGGAGCCGTCCTCGGGGGAGTAAATCTTGGCCACGCCGTAGGCCTCCAGCTCTCGAATCTCTTCGGGAACGATGACCCCGCCGCCTCCGCCGAAGACCCGTATATGGTCGGCGTTCTTTTCTTGGAGCAGGTCGACCATGTACTTGAAAAATTCCATGTGGCCGCCCTGGTAGCTGGAGACGGCGATGCCCTGGGCGTCTTCCTCGATGGCGGCGTTCACGATTTCATGGACCGACCGGTTGTGGCCCAGGTGAATGACCTCGGCGCCGGTGGACTGAAGGATCCGGCGAAAGATGTTGATGGATGCGTCGTGGCCGTCGAACAGCGAGGTGGCGGTGACCACCCGGACGTTGTTTTTGGGCTGATACGGTTGCGTTGGATTGCTCATGTAACCCTCTCCTTTATATAATGGTATGCGGTGTCGGGGTGTCCGAATGTCGGTCCGGTCCGAAGGATCATTTATATCGGGTCTTGAATGTATGGCTTTAAATGATCGGAGAGCGGCAGGATCTTCTGCCGCCGGCCGGCGCGACACCGGAAACGCACACCCTTTTGAATGACCGTTTTTTACCGGGTTCCGCGGGCTATTCCCGTTTTTTGGACTCGGGCAGGCCCATGATGAACTCGGTCTGGAGCTCGATATAATCCTCAATACTGTAGTGGCGGGCCAGAAACCACCGCCGAAAGGTCCACATGTGGCCCAGCACCGAAATATTGTGGGCCATCAGCTCGATGGTGCGGTTGTCCAGCCGGGGAAACCGCTTCGATTCGCCCAGGTTGGCCAGCACCTTGACGAAGATGCCGGTGATGTTGACCTCGTTTTCGAGCACCTTTTTTCGCCACTGGGGCGGCAGCGACTGGGTCTCCTGATAGATGAGCAGGATGTGGTCGCTCATCCGGTGACAGACCAGAAGATACTCCCGAATCGCCTCGGCCAGTGCTTCGGGCCCCCTGCCGGACCGCTCCATGGCCTCATTGACCCCCCGCTCGACCTCGGCGTGGATGGCGTCGCAGACCAGAAACAGCACGTCCTCCTTGGAGGCTACGTATTCGTACAGGGAACCGATGGAAAACCCGGCCGCCTTGGCGATCTGGCGGGTGGTGGTCTTGTGGAACCCTTTTTCGATGAACAGCTGCACCGCCGCGTCGACGATCTGGCGCCGACGTTTTTTGACCAGTTCGGGGTTTTTGATCTGTGTTGGTATTTCTTTAAGCCTGTCCATAAATCTCGCCTTGCCGAAAAATAGAGTGTAAGCTGTGGGAATGCCGGGATATTTCGCCCGCACCCCGTGATCCTTGCTGCGGTCATCTGAATGAGCGCTCAGTCATGGGCTACCATGAGGACCGATTCCTTGTCAAGCGTTTAAATCAAAATCACCGGGTTATCGCTGAAACTTTAGGGCCTTGGGGCGGAACGGAAGCGTACGGGAAGGGTGCTGCGGTTGAAGGGGGGCGGATTTGCTTTTTGGTTGGAAATTATCTATACTCTATTTCATCTGATCCGGAAAATCTTTTTTCACACGAACGGACTCTTTTAGAAAAGGGGGCGCCCTCCCATGGAAAATCTGCTGAGCATCGGCCTCAACTCGGTCTTCGTGGGCAACATCCTGCTGGCCTATTTTCTGGGGATGTGCTCCTTTCTGGCGGTATCCCGCCGAATGGCGACCGCCGCCGGCCTCGGGTTCGCGGTCATCTTCGTGCTGGCCATCACCACCCCGGCCAACTGGCTGGTCTACCATTATTTATTGGCGCCGGGGGCCCTGGCCTGGGCCGGTCTGGGGCAGGTGGATCTCTCTTTTCTCAAATTCATCATCTTCATCGCGGTGATCGCGGCCATGGTCCAGATCGTGGAAATGGTCATCGACCGCTACTCCCCGGCCCTTTACACCGCCCTGGGGGTGTTTCTGCCGCTGATCGCCGTCAACTGCGCCATTCTGGGCACCTCTTTGTTCATGGTGGAGCGCAGCTACACCTTTCCCGAATCGGTGGTCTTCGGGGTCGGCTCGGGCATTGGGTGGCTGCTGGCCATCACGGCCATGGCCGCCATCCGCCGCAAGATGTGGTACGCCGACGTGCCCGAGGGGCTTCAGGGCTTCGGGATCAGCATGATCGTCACCGGGCTGATGGCCATGGGGTTTATGCTGTTTTCGGGGATCACCCTGTAGCCGGGCGGGGATCGGCCGGTCCGGGATCGGTCCTGCCCCTGGTCACCGATTGGGCCGCCCCGTGAACATTTTCCCGGACCGGCAAGAACTCCCTGTCGGTCAAACAGCTTCCCGGCCCGGGAAAATATTCACGGGGCGGCCTGCCGGCCATTCAGGATGGGCCGAAACGACGGGTGAGGTCACCGGTCCGCAGTGTGTGATGGTGAATGGCTGCCGGGGTTTTTCGGCTTTTCAAATGGGCGAATCGGTATTATGTTATCGGCCGTTATGAAAACCCATATCCAAAGGACAACCGATGCCTGAAACCGATTACTACCAGGTCCTGGGCGTATCCGCCGAGGCCGACCCCAAAACCATCAAGAACGCCTACCGGAAACTGGCCTACCAGTTCCACCCCGACCGGAACACCGACAACCCCGGGGCCGCCGACCGCATGAAGGCGGTCAACGAGGCCTATGCGGTGCTTTCCGACCCGGCCAAGCGCCGGGAGTACGACGCCCTCAAAAGCCGCTTCGGCCGGGACGCCTACGACCGGTTTCGAAACACCTATTCGGATCAGGACATCTTCAAGGGATCCGATATTCAGGACATCTTCGAGGAGATGGCCCGCTCGTTCGGGCTGCGGGGGGTGGACGCCATCTTCAAGGATTTACACGGCAGCGGCTACCAGACCTTCAAAATCAACAAACCGGGCGTCTACGGCGGCGGCTTTTTCTTTTTCGGCGGTTTGGGCCCGGGCGGCAAACGACAGGGGCAGGTGTCGGGATCAGGAGCCAATCCCCTGCTGGAGAAGCTGGCCGGGCTGTTCCTCCCCGGCATGACCGGCGCCAAGGGCCGCAGCGTCATGGACATCACCGACGAGATCGCGGTCAGCGGCGATCTGGCCCGCACCGGCGGCCCGTATGCCTATTTTCACAAGGTTCGAAACAAGAAGCTGGTGGTGAAGATTCCGCCGGGGGTGGAAAGCGGGCAGAAGATTCGGCTGGCCGGCATGGGGTATCCGGGGCCGCCGGCGGGGGATTTGTATTTGACGGTGAAGGTGCGGAATTCGTTGGTGTCGAAGATTAAGAAGCTGGTGATGGGGGGGTGAGTCCCACCGGGCGATCCGGTCGCTTCCCTGTCTCCACCAGGGGTTGGGATTCTCTTTGATCCGGTCGTAAAGCAAAAGTAAGCATCCCAATCCCTGGTATCCGATCGATATCCGATCCCGAAGGGGCAGGCACTCGTGCTTGCCCCTTTCTATTTTCCGATCTGTTTTTCCCTTCCTTTTGGTTGTTGCTCATTTTTCAGTTTTTAGTAGCATTTACTCATTTTCTCTGTTAACAACTCTCGGGAATATCTCTTGTCTTCTCTCTTAATCATGTGGAGGTGGCTTATTCATGAGTTCCAACCCCAGTTCCCCGACCGGATCCGAGTTCTGGTCCAAACGTACCCTGACCGCCGACAAACACCTGTCTCTGGTCCTCGGGGCCGCCACGAATCTTCCCCTGAAATACTGGCAGCCTCATTTTTATTTCACCGGCGCCGAAGATGAAAAACTGGCCGGCATCACCGAGGGCCGGTTTCCGGCAACCCCGATTCCGAAAAAGACCCATCCTGTTTTTGCCCTGAAACCTTTGCCGGACGGGGCGGGGTGTACGGTCTGCCCCTGTTCATCCAGAAGGCCGTTTGATCAGGCGATCTACCATTTCATTCGCAAGGGGTGCCGGTTTCTTCACACCGGCTTTGAAACGGATCGCAATTCGTATCTGGTCGAGCAGGTCCGGTTCAACCTGCCGGCTTCTGTGGCGAACCGGCTTCACTTTCGAGGGGAGGTGCCGGTGGAGTGCATTATTCCTGAAAAACGATTCGTGAGGAAGGTGAAATGAGCGACCCGAACGATACCCGATTCATGAGCGAATGGTTGGCCTCCGATGCGGGTCGAGCGGTTCTGGACCGGCTGGTTCCCGCCGTTTTCCGGCAGGCCCGGGCTCGCCGATTGTCTCTCCGGTTTCTCGGGTTGGAACTGGATTGGCGGGATATTCATTCGGGAAAATTTCTGGAAGACGACCTTCGGTCTGAATTGGCCCGCTTTCTTCTGGAAAAGGCGACCCCGATCCGGCGGGCACTCACAGCCGGCGAAAACAACCCGGCCGCCTACCTGAAAATGGCCTTTCTCAACCACTGGATCGACCGGACCCGAAAACGGGAGGCGGATGTGCATCGCTTTATGCGCAAGCGGGTTCTGGATGTTCTCCAGGCCGCCCCCGGATTTTATGTTTCCACCGAAAAGGGGTCCCCCACCCGGTTCAGCCGAGACCCGGCCGGCCGCCCCGTGCCGCCTTTGGCGGCTGAAGATCTCGATGAAATTGAATTCCCCTCCGGCTGGGGGGGCGGCCGGGACCTGGATTCCCTCAACACCGGGGACGCCTTGCGGATATTGGCACATCATTTTTATGAAACCGTCTCGACCCTCTGGGGCGGCGCCGGGGTTCAGGTCGACCTGAGCGATTTTCTCCGGTGGTTTTTTCGCCATGCGGATACCGGGGCGCCCGTTTCGGTCGATGCACCGCCGGACAGCCTGCCCGATTCCCGTCCGCCGGTGAACCCGTCGCCTGCGGATGAAAAATTGATCCGCCAATGGGCGACATGCTGCGCCCAACGGCTCAGCGACAATGAAAAGGCGGCGGTATATTACCGGTACTGGACCCGATCCACCCTCGAGAAGATCGCCGAAAAGCTCGGCTATAAAAGCCCGGGCAGTGCCGCCAATCAGGTGGCTTCAGCCGAAAGGAAAATGAAGACTTTTCTCAGGGAACTCCCCGACCTGTCGCCGGAAGATCTGGATGAAACCGCTTTCCGTCTTTTTATGGATGCGCTTCAGGACGTTTTGAAAAAATCGATTCCGACACCGTAGGGATCCCATAGAAAACAAAAACAAGGAACCCAAAACATGCCGACGCGAAGATCCATGCTTTCGGCGGCCAGGCGCTATCGCACCTGTCCGCCGCCGAATATGCCTCATCACCCGGAGCACGAAAAAGATATGGACCATCACCGCCGCATCTGCCCTTATTGCGGTATCGATGCTGATTTGACGGACTGGCAGGCCCTGGCGGATGTGCTGACGCCTGCGTTTTCTTCCGAACCCGAACCCGGACCCGTTTGCGACATTCTGCCCGGTCAGCTGCGATACATCCTGCCGGAGCGGGCCTGCTGGCGGGAGGGGTATTTCTATTCACCGCCGCTGGTGCTGATAATCGAAAATGATCCGAACATACCCGACCTGGTCCGGGCGGCCCAGACCTACCCGGAGATCGGCCTGGCCGGACCGGGGGATTTGATTCTGACCGCCGACCAGACCGGTTTCCAGGACCTTTTTGTGGAATGCTGGAATACCTACCCGCTTCGAAGCGATTCGCTGGGGCCGGTGGTGGGGGGGATCCACCAGGAGATGACGGCCGCCGCCCGGCAAATGGAAACCGACCCCGACGCCTTGCCCCCTGCGGCCTTGATGCCCCGGCCCTTGAAGGAGGAAGACCCGCGCCGGTATTTTCGGGAACTGGAGGTGGAGGTGGCCTACACCTTTGCTTCCCGGGCGGTGGATTCTCTGTTGGCGGGGGATGTGCGGCCGCTGCTTCGGCTGATCGATAGGCCGCGGGAGGAACTTCAGGAGGCGATCCGAGAACGGGTACCGACGGTGGAATGGCTTTCGGCGCCCGATTCTTCGGAAGCGGTGTTCGCCCTGGCCCGTTCCCCGGCGGATGAACTGCCGATGGCCGCCAGCCACAGCGACGACCAGGTCATCCCCGGCAATCTGTTTCTGTTGAAAAACGGGCGGGTGGAGTTGTTCAAAACCGTTCCGGTCCACATCCTGGGGCGAACCCCGGTTGAAGAAGGGGTCGAGTATTTCGGTCAGGTCGACCCGATTCCCGGCTCGGTGATCGATTCCATCCTGCTGGGCTATCTTTTCTGTGAGGAAGGGTTTCTCAGAAGCCCGTCGGAGGTGGAGTGGGATGCCGCCGAAAGCCGGTTCCGGATCGTGTTTGCGGATGTGGATGTAT
>JBKHDE010000193.1:0-9146 GCA_046541495.1 Desulfococcaceae bacterium | reverse complement strand
GCTATGCCCGACATCATGCAAAAAATCCTCGCCTCTGCGCGTACCCTTCCCCCGGTACCCCGAAAGGAGGCCGGCGCCTATCAGCATCATTTGGACGGCCTGATTCAGGATGTCAACTGCGCCCTGGCTTCAGAACCCGCCATTCATGAACTGATCGGCCACAATCCGCTGGAGATGATGTATGAGAACCATCGCCATCACGGGGCGTTTATGGCCACGGTCTTCAATATCGCCCATTATGAATTGCTGACCAAAACCATCCCCTGGGTGTATCGGGCCTTTCACGGGCACGGGTTTTCCTATGAGTATTTTCCGCTCGAGATGAAGGCGTGGCGGCGGGCCGTTGAGGAGCGGATCACCACCCACCCGATGAAGGCGGTCCGGTCGATCTATCAATGGATGATCGACATCCATGAAGACATGATCGCCGCATCGGAATCGGAATTGCCCTTTGCCATGCCGGTGGACGAAGAATGGCTCGATACCAAGAACGCCTTTCTGGCGGCGCTGCTTCAGGGGGACCACCGGCGCTGCCTCGAATTGGCGGAAACGGTGGTCGGCAGCCATGATGATGTCGCCCGGTTTTACCTTCAGATCCTTCAACCGGTGATGTATGAGATCGGGGTGCTGTGGGAGAGGGGGGAAATCTCCGTTGCCGTCGAACACCTCGCTTCCGCCATCGTCGGGCGGGTCATGGCCGCCTTGAATCCCCGCCGATACGAGGCGTCCCGTTTCAAGGGCAAAATTATCATCACCGCCTCTCCCAACGAGTTTCATGAAATCGGGGCCTGGATGCTTTCCGATGTGCTGGAGCAGGACGGATGGGAGGTGCGGTACCTGGGCGCCGATATGCCGGCGGCCGATCTGATCGATATGGTGACCGCCTATCAGCCTGATGTGTTGGCGATATCCGTTACCATGCCGTTTAACGTGGATAAGGTCAGGGACCTGATACGGAAATTTCGCGATGATCCGAAAACGGCGTCACTGAAAGTCATCGTCGGGGGGCATGTGTTCAACGACATCCCCAAATTGTGGCGGTTGGTGGGCGCCGATGGATTCGCTTCGAATCTCGAGGAAGCGGTGCGGATCATCGGCCAATGGTCCTCTCAACCTAAAAAGGATGAAATTGCGTGAAAACCCGGTTGACCGATTCCAAATATGCCCGGGCACTGGAGCAGTACCTGGGCGCTTCCAAGTATTTGATTACCCTTCTCCTGGACACTCGCCTGCATATTTCGGACAGCAGCCCCTCCTTTGCAAGGCTCCTGCGATTGAAGCAGAGCCCGACGGGGGCCCCCATCCATTCCTTTCTGCTGCCGGAAAGCCGTACGGCCTTGGCATCCATTCTCGATAAAGCGTCGGCACGGATTCGATTGATCTTCACCTCCCCCGATTCTCCTCCCTTTTCGGTGGACTGTCATTTGTTCAAGGTGGATGAAGATCATCTCCTTTTCGGAGATCACCTGATGCTGACCAATGACGACAGCCTCAATAAAATGAGTGTGCTGAACAGCGAGTTGATCAATCTGACCCGGGAACTTCAGCGAAAGAACCGAGCCCTGGAAAACGCCCGGGAAAAAATCAAGGTGTTGGGCGGATTGCTGCCGATCTGCAGCAGCTGCAAAAAAATCCGGGATGATGAGGGGTATTGGAATCAGATCGAATCCTATATTCGGGATCATTCCGAAGCCGACTTCAGCCACAGCATCTGCCCCGATTGCGCCAGGATGCTCTATCCGGATCTGTATGACGAACTGTTCGAATAAGGCCGGCGCGTCTTCGCAGCTGTTCAGCCCTTTTCTTGCCACGGCATCCTCTTTCGGTATTTTTCTCGATGCCGTCTTTTGATCGTTTTGGCGCTTTTCACTAAGTCTGATATCTTTTCGTTTTTACTTTAAATTTTTTACAAAACGCTCCAGCATCCCTCGTAAGAATTTTACGATTTTCTTCTTTTCAAGGGATAACTTCCTGCCGGAAAATTATTGCTGAACACTTGATAATTCAGGTATTCGCGGATAATCATTGACATTTGCCGGGTATTTATCGGAAAAGAGTTAATGGAGAATATTCATTGATTACCGATCATTCAAGCAGGGAGGAAAACAGATGAAAAAATTATGGTTAGCGATGACAGCCCTCCTCGTGATGCTGACGGCCGGTCCGGTCGTCGGCCAGGAAGCGTTCTATCCGGGGGAGGGTTATGTAACGCCCAGCGACAAAGCGAACGAACCCTTTATTTCCCATGAGACGCGCCAGAACGGCACCTCTGAGAATGTGAATGTCAGTGTGGTTTCTCAGGATTTTCCGAACATTGTCCTGAACGTGACTGTCCGGGATGATGAGGGAAATCCCGTAACCGATTTAACAATCGACGATTTTACGGTGACCGAACAGGCCGGGCCCGAACCCGCACCGGTGGATGAAACCCTGACCTGTTTTGAAGAAACCCGGCCCGAGGGGGACATCGCCTTCTCTCTGGTCTTCGATGTCAGCGACAGCATGGGATTGCAGAACCGGTTGCCGGATGCAAAAGATGCGGCCATTGATTTTCTCAATACCACCTTGCCCGGGGACCGAGGCGCGCTGGTCTCTTTTTCCGGATGCAATCAAACCGAAATCGTTCTGCCGTTGACCGGGGTCCGTGAAGACACCGACGGGAACGGCACCTCCGCTTTTGTGGAAGCGATTCAATCGTTGAATACGATAGATCTCACCGCTGTATTCGACGGCATCGCCATGGGAATCGACAGCATCGGCGAGGCCTCCTTTCCCAAAGGGGTGATCGCCTTTTCGGACGGAAACACCAACGCCGATTGTGAATACACCATCAATGAATTGATTCAAAAAGCCCAGGAGGCGGGCATTCCGGTCTATACCGTCGGCCTGGAAATCGAACCCAACAGCGATATGGCCCAAAGGCTTCAGGAGATCGCAAACGAAACCGGGGGGTTTTACACGCCGGCGCCCACCGCCGCGGATATGGCCGAAATTTACCAGGACATCGCTCAAGTGATCCGCAGTCAGTATCGCCTCTGTTATACCACCCACAATCCGGTTCAGGACGGCACCACCCGAACCGTGCGGGTCACCACCGACGGACAGACCGGAACCGGCGCCTATACGGTCGGGCAGGGTCCGGCACCCGATAACCGTCCGCCGGTTATCGACCATACGCCCGTGGATACCGCCACCGAAGGCACGCCGATTCCCCTTTCCGCTCAAGTGACCGACCCGGACGGAAATCTCAGCCAGACCATTCTGTTCTACCGGACCTCGAATCCTGAATCCCCCTTTCCATATACTTCCATCGAAATGAATCTGGCCGGCGACGGCAATACCTTCCAGGCCGACATTCCAGCCGAGTCCGTCGGCCTTTCCGGGGTGGAATATTATATTGAGGCCGGGGATACCCTGGATGCCGAATCTCAAACCGGAAACCCAGCCGATCCATTCTTCATTCAGGTTGTTCCGGCCGATCAGCCCCCGGTCGCGGACGCCGGTCCGGATATGAGCGTCGATGAAGGGGCGCCTGTGGTGCTGGACGGCGCCGGTTCTTTCAATCCGAATCCGGAAGACACCCTCACCTACGAATGGGTGCAGACCGGTGGTCCGGCTGTGGTATTGTCCGATCCGACCGCCCCGCAACCGACCTTTACTGCGCCGTCGGTCGGTCCAGAGGGCGCGGTGTTGACTTTCGACCTCACGGTTGGAGACGGCACCGGGTCATCCACCGACACGGTTTCAGTCACCGTTAATGATACCCTGGCTCCTGTTGCCGATTTTACCTGGGCTCCGGAAACGCCCGAAACCGGAGAGACGGTGAGCTTCATGGATCTGTCCTCGGCCGCCGCGGCGCCGATCGTCGACCGAACCTGGACCTTCGGTGAACTCGGCGCCGGCAGCGGCGCCGCCCCTGTTTTTACCTTTCCGGACAGCGGCGCCTATACGGTTGAGTTGCAGGTGACCGACGAGGACGGATCCACCGGTACAACCGTCCGCACCATTACGGTGGTCGAACCCCCCTGTGTGGAAGGGGATTGCGGAGGCGGCAGCGGCGGCTGTTTTATTGATGCCACCCGGTCCGAGGCCGGGCTCGGGCTTCGGGAACGGCTTTTGCGAATCGTACATTTTTACGCCGACATTCATGTCGGATCGGCCATAGGAGGTGACAGATGAAACCAATCCAATTCTTTATCACCGTTCTATGCATATGTGTGGGGACGGCTTTTATCCTCCCTTCCGACGGCCGGTCTCAGGAGCGTGCCGGCTCGGTCAGCGTTTCCCCGATGGGCGGGGTTCACGTCTTTGACAACCGTCAGGATATCGAGAAAGACGCCACCGGCGGTGTCGGCGTGGGGTACAATATCACCGAGCGTTTGGGGGCCGAGATCCAGTTTCAAGGAGGGCGGTTCGACCATGAATATTTCGATTGGGAAAACTGCCGGTGTACCGATGATGAATTGAATGCCTACATCGCCCATCTCGACGCCCTCTACCATTTTCGACCCGGCAAACGCCTGGTTCCCTATCTTTCGGCCGGGGTGGGCGGTGTCCGGGTGGAAGGCGACAACTATGAGGATGACACCTACGGCGTGGTCAATTACGGCGCGGGCGTCAAATATTACATCACCGACAACATCGCGCTTCGCGGCGAAGCCCGGCATCTGTATGGATGGGAAGATTCGAACAACAATGTCGCCGCCACCGTGGGGGTGAGCTTTCAGTTCGGGGGTAAAAAGAAGGAAAAACCGGCGCCGCCGCCGGAACCCGAAGAAGAACCGCCGGCCTTGGGCGTGGTGGTGGAAGAACGGGCTCCGGAGCCTGAAGAGGCGCCGGTGGATGTGGAAGAGTTTGAACCCGCCCCCCTTGCGGATGATGAAAAGCTGGCCATCGATCTGAAGATCCTGTTCGATTTCGATCGGGCGGTGATTAAACCGGCTTATTATCCCAATTTAAACAAAATCGGCGCGTTCATGCGGGATTACCCGGAAACCCGGGCGGTCATCGAAGGCCATACCGACGATGTGGGGTCTTTGTCTTACAACATGAAGCTCTCCTGGGGCCGGGCCGAAAGCGTCCGCCGGTACCTGATCGAGAACTTCGGCATCGTTCCCGATCGGCTTGAGGCAAGGGGATACGGCAAATCCGTGCCCATAGCGGACAACGCCACCGAGGAAGGCCGCCAAAAGAACCGCCGGGTGATTCTGGTGGTCTCCAACGGAAACGGCGCCGAAAAAGCCCGGATATTCCGGGAGGAATATAAAGCCCGGCCCCCCGAACAGAACCCCGGAACAGGGCCGACGCCACAGAAGTCGAAATCGCCCATCAATTCCGGAAAATCCGGGCAGACCCTTGAGGATGTTCGCATCGACACCTCCGGCGACATGGTGAACGCCACTCTTGTTGCCGCCGGACCGGTGGCGAAGTATCATGTGTTCACCTTGGATGATCCCTACCGGGTGGTGATCGATCTGCCGGGCCGGTGGCAACGGACCGGCGATAGTCGGGTACTCGTAAACAAGGGCAATGTGCAGCGGGTCCGGTTCGGCGCCCATTCGGACAAACTCCGGGTGGTGCTGGATCTGAAAGGAAAACTGAAAGGGGAGCCCCGGGTCCGGACAGCCTCGGACGGGCTGCGGGTCAGCATGATCGGAGAAGACGGGATGGCCCTGAGCAGTCGGTAGCTTCAAACGGGGAAGAATAGCCTTTCTTCCCCTATTTACGCTTTGAGCCTCAGGGCTTTGCGGATAAACCGTCCCGCTGCCTGCCGGATGGATGACGAAATCGGGCGGGGTTGAACGGCTCGGCTTCGTCCTGCAGAATGCGCGATTCCCGCTTTCTACAAGAGTGCGTGGAAAGCCATGCGGAGTTATCCAAAGATCACCCAAGCACCGGTCGAATAGGGACGGCCTGCCCGGTTCTCAGGGAATCGCCAGAACGCTTCGACCATTCCGTTCTTTTTCTGGCCGTCGAAGCTTCACCCAGAAAAACCGGGCCGGCTCTTCTCCCGGGTTGATCCATTGAGACGGGGTGTCGTCGGTGAGATAGATGGTGTCTCCGGGGTTCATTTCCTGAAGGGTCTGGTTGAGTTTCAGCTGGATGGCGCCGGAGATGAGATAGCCGATTTCTTCTCCCTTGAACAGAAAGAAATGAGAAGGGAGTTTCTTCCCCGGTGGAATTTCGATCAGGTAGGGTTCGGCGTTATCATCCATATCCAGGGGGAGCAGGCGTTTGGCAATGATACTCCCCTTGGGCAGATCACTGAGGTGTACCTCGATTCCCTGAGTGCCGGGGAAGATCGCCCGGCGGGCGCCGCTGCCCGGTTCCTGAAAGAAAGCGCTGATATCCACGGAAAGGATTTCGGCCATTTTGATCAGGGCGGGGATGGAGGGGAAAATGATATTGCTTTCCACTTGAGAGATGTTGCTGGGGGTCACCCCGATCAGGCGGGCCAGTTCGGTTTGAGAGAGTCCGCGTTGTTTGCGAAGGGTCTTGACCCGGGCCCCCAGGTCGAATCGGCTGACCGCCCGCCCCTCGGGCTGAAAGGTCACCTCAAAATCCCGGGTCCAGTACAGGAGGGGTTCATCCCGGGTCTCGATCTGTCGGTTTTCAGCCTTTAACAGGGTCAGAAAAGTTTTCCCCCTTTTTACCGACAGCTCGATGGCGACCTGCGCAATGGCATTGATATGCGCCCGCAGCCGGGGAGAATGGGCCTCCTTTTCCATCATCCAGTAGGCGACCGTATTGAGTTCGTAAAGACGGGGGCAGGTGCGGGAATAATACTTCAAGACCGTCTCCTCGTTTTCCCACAGGTCCTGCATGCCGGTCAGGCTTTCGAACACGAAGCAGACCTCATCGGTAAACTGTCGATGGATTCCGAAGAGGATTTCCGCCATGTTTTCCACATTTTCGGGGTCTTTCACCGGCACAATGCGGCAGGGGAATTCGGTATCCGGCGGATCATAGAACTGGAGAAAAATGTCCGACGACTCGCCTTTACCGTGAGTGAAGCAATCCAGAATCGTCAGGTCGGGTGCATTCGCCAAGGGTCCCAGTTTTTCCAGAAGATTTTTAGGGGAGCGATCGAAGCAGACATAGATCATCGGCTTTCCCCGAGCCTGTGAGGCCCGGATGAAATTCATCCAGAAGACGGAGGCCAGGCTGCCGGCGCTGTCATACCATACGACATTGTCCCCGATGAACAATCCCCCCAAAAGCCGATCCAGAGAGTCTACCCCCGAATTCACTTGTTTGTTTTCGGAAGACATTCCTTACATTCCTTTCGTTGCTTAACAGACCCTCCTCTTCTCTTCCATAGAGCAACCATATCACTCATGTCGAGGAATACAATATTCTTTTTTCAGAAGAATTAAGAAAACCGCACGGTGTTTCAGCTGTGAGTTTCACCTTGACAAATACCATCAGTGACACTAATTGAAAATGGCTTTTCTGTGGCTCAGATAAGTTTACAATGAAATTCTTAATTGATGTTCGATTCTTCCGGCCGGAAAAGGAATGTCCGGCACGGGAAATCACACTAGCAAGGAGACACCTAAATGAATCTGCAAAAACCCAATGCCAATGAAGCCGTTCGAACCCGAAACCGATCCCGTAGCATCGCCCCTCAATCCGGCATCTGCACCCGTTGCGTGGACGGTTGCAAGGGCGGGTGCGATCTGTTTATGTCGACATTCCGGGGCCGGGAAATGCTCTATCCCGCCCCCTTCGGCAAGGTGACCGCCGGGGCCGATAAGGATTATCCGGTCGATTATTCCCACCTCAACATTATGGGCTACGCCATCGGCGCCGCCGGCATCGAGGCCGATCCCGACCACGCCATCTTTCCCAGAGTCGACACCGAAACCTGGTACGGCGCCACCGAAAAGATCAAGATGCGGATTCCCATGTTCACCGGCGCCCTGGGCAGCACCGACATCGCCCGCAACAACTGGGACCATTTCGCCATCGGCGCGGCCATTACCGGGATCAGCCTGGTCTGCGGCGAAAACGTCTGCGGCATCGACCCCGAACTGAAGATCGACAAAAACGGAAAAGTGACCGATTCGCCGGAGATGCGCCGCCGGATGGAGGCCTACCGCCGGTACCACGAAGGATACGGCGACATCATGGTGCAGGTGAACGTGGAAGACACCCGGCTCGGGGTGGCCGAATACGTGGTCGAAAAGCTGGGGGTGGAGACCATCGAACTCAAGTGGGGGCAGGGGGCCAAATCCATCGGCGGCGAAATCAAGGTCAATTCCCTGGATCGTGCCCTGGAGCTGGACCGGCGGGGCTATATCGTGACCCCCGACCCGAGCAAACCCGCCAATCAGACCTCCTTTCGGGACGGCTCCATCAAAGAATTCGAGCGCCATTCCCGGGTCGGCTTTCTGGATCAGGACACCTTCATGAAAGAGGTGGACCGAATCCGCAAACTGGGCGCCAAGCGGGTGACCCTCAAGACCGGAGCCTATCCCATGCGGGAGCTGGCTATGGCCATTCGGTGGGCATCCGACGCCCGCATCGATCTTTTGACCATCGACGGCGCCCCCGGCGGCACCGGCATGAGCCCCTGGCGGATGATGGCCGAATGGGGGGTGCCCGCCATCTATCTCCATTCCATGGCCTATGAGCTTACTTTGCGGCTGGCCCGGCGGGGCGCCTGGGTTCCCGATCTGGCCTTTGCCGGCGGGTTCTCCTCCGAAGACCATATCTTCAAGGCCCTGGCCCTGGGCGCGCCCTTCTGCAAGGCGGTCTGCATGGGCCGGGCCCTGATGGTGCCGGGCATGGTGGGCAAGAACATCGGCCGGTGGCTCAACGGCGAAGACGGCGGGTTGCCCCCGACGGTCGCCAAATACGGCTCGACAAAGGAAGGGATCTTTACTACCTATGAGAAACTCCGGGCCAAATACGGCAACGAGGTGGACAACTTTCCCCTGGGCGCCATCGGCATCTTCAGCGCTTCGGAAAAACTGCGGGTGGGCCTGCAGCAGTTGATGGCGGGCTCCCGCAAATGGCGAACCCATCTGATCACCCGGGACGATCTGGCCTGCCTCACCGAAGAGACCGCCAAAATCACCGGCATTCCCTATATTATGGATGCCTACCGGGAAGAGGCCCTGGCCATCATCGACGCCTGATTT
>JBKHDE010000192.1:0-9243 GCA_046541495.1 Desulfococcaceae bacterium | reverse complement strand
ACCTCGAAATCGACGCGAGCGGCTTCATCTCTTGAAAAGATGAGCCGGCCGAAGGTGACGATTTCTCCGACCACCGCAATCGATAGGGTGTGAAGGGTTCGAACATCCGCCGAGACGCGATAATCCAAAAGCGCGTCGAATTTCAGCCCAAGACCCATTTCGAGCCGGTAGGTCGACCGCGTGTCCTGCGGAGGTACAAACACCGCGATATCCAGGTCGCTGAAACGGTGTGCCAACCCTTTGGCATAGCTGCCGAAAAGATATGCGAACAAAACCGGTGTCTGATCAAATACCTCAGGCGCAATTTTCTCCAACCGGTTGCATATGACTTCAGGGATTAACCGGTTCGATGCTTCTGTTTTATGATGCGTTATTTCGACCATTTTATTTCGAGCTGCGCTTAGGGTGCCGAGCGGGAAAGAAGCGGAAATTCATGTTAGCAGAGAGTTTACTTCAGAATTAGAGAAGTTCAACCATCCTGTATAAGAGCCGGGTGCGGGTTCGGCGTGGCGGTCGGAGCGTAAATGGACTCACGCGGCTTCAATCCGCTTCAAATGGCCGACGTCGATGGACTGTTTTGCTTTCCAGAGATCGTATTGGAGCTGAAGTTTGAGCCATCCTTCGGGCGACCGGCCAAATACTTTGGATAGTCTCAATGCCATTTCAGGGCTGATTCCCGATCTTCCATTTAAAAGTGCCGAAAAGGTCTTTCTGGTGACCCAAGCGCACCGGCTGCTTCCGTGACACTGAGATTGAGCGGTTCGACGCAAAATTCCCTGATAATTTCGGCTGGATGAGGCGGATTGTGCATAGCCATTTTCCCCCTAATGAGAATTTGCATAAGGCTCCGGAAGTTGATATTCCTCGGGCATTCATCAGCGATGGACTATATGAAGAGACAGTGGCTCCTACCGTTCTCTTTCCTCCCTGACAATATCCACGATCTCTTTCGTGGTAGTATCCGCTTTCAGGCAGAGGATATCTATCTCCCCGGGCATTCGGAAGACATTATCAAGGATTTTGGGATTAAACAAGCCCGGCGAAACCCGACCTACACAAAACCCATTGGATAAACCCCTCCCAATATGATACGAAATACCCTTCTCCCAATTCAAAAAAGCGAGGTGACCCCATGTCCCGTGAAAAAGAGGTTCTCCGATACCATAAAGAACCCCGACCCGGCAAAATCGAGGTCGTTCCCGGCAAGCCCTGCATGTCCCAGTCGGATCTCAGCCTGGCCTATACCCCCGGCGTCGCCATTCCCTGCCTCAAGATTCTGGAAGAATAAAGGAAAATTATGGATTCCATTACATCCATCAGTATCGAAGGCTTTAAATCCATCAAGAATCTGGATCGATTGGCGTTGAGCGGAATCAATGTCCTCATCGGCCCGAATGGTTCGGGCAAATCCAACTTGGTCGGTTTTTTTCAGTTGCTCAACCATGCCATGACGGAGGGAATGCAGGCATACATTTCCAAGCGTGGATTCGCGGACAGCTTCTTGTATCTTGGTTCCAAGGTCACCCATAGAATTCATGGAAAACTTGAATTTTCTGCGGATACCGGAAGAAATAAATATCATTTTACATTAATTCCTGCTGCCGGTGATATCCTGATCTTTACGGAAGAGACCATTTTTCATCAAGCAGAAGGAGATTCGCACACCATCGAAAAGGCTCTCGAACCGGGAGGAAAGGAAAGCTCCCTGGCCACCGCGACCTTAATGCAGCTCAAACCCGATGAATCACGGACAGCCGAAGCCATTTTGAATCAACTGACCCGGAAGCGCGTCTACCAATTCCACGATACCTCCTTTGAATCAAAATTGCGCAAGGCGGCCCATTTGGATGATAATCGCTACCTCCGTTCGGACGGAGGCAACCTGTCGGCAATCCTTTTCAGACTAAAGCGGGATAAACCCGATTTTTACCGAAGGATTGTTCTGCAATTGAGAAGAATGATCCCGGGATTTCAGGAATTCGTTCTGGAGCCGGAAGGAGATCATGTTCTTTTGCGGTGGCGAGGACAAGATCCTGAATACATCTTCGGACCGCATCAGGTCTCCGACGGAAGTCTCCGCCTCATGGCCCTGACCACCCTGCTGTTGCAGCCGCGGGAGGATCTGCCGGACATGATCATTATAGACGAACCGGAACTGGGGCTTCATCCGGAAGCGGAAACGCTTTTGGCCGGCATGATTCGCTCCGTCTCCGCCCGGTGTCAGGTTCTGCTGGCCACCCAATCCGCGAGTCTCGTGGACAATTTCGAACCTGAAGATGTCATTGTGTGTGAAATGAAGAAAGGCGCAAGCCAATTCTACAGGCCGGCACCGGAGGTGTTGGGAACCTGGCTGGAGGATTATACCCTTGGCGAGGTTTGGCGGAAAAACGTCATAGGGGGCCAGCCTTGAGCACCGCGATTATCTTCTATGTGGAGGGACCCTCGGAGCGGACATTGGTAAAGGAGGTGATCGGTCCCCATCTGAGCACGCTCGGCATCGTTTGGCACGACCCGATTCTGGTGGCAAACAGTGTACGCAAGCACCGGACGGCGCGTGGTGGTGTTCGAAAATATGAACCCATTAAAAGGGATTTGCAAAGGCTTCTCAGTCGGGGCGACGATTTCATTCTCACCACACTGATAGACTATTACGGAAGGCCAGTGGATTTTCCATCCCCCCCTGCTTCCATTCCGGCAGGGGCAGCTCCCTTGGTGAAAGCCCAGGCTGTCGAAAATGCCTGGGCTCAGGATATAGATGATCCCCGTTTTTTACCGAATCTGCTGCTGCACGAGTTCGAAACGCTCATTCTGAGCAGCCCTGATTCCTTGCTCGCCGGTTATCCTGGTGAAGAAGCGGCGATTTCCGCTCTTCAGAAAGACATATCAGCTTTCCGGAACCCGGAAGACATCAATGACAATCCCGCGACCGCCCCCTCCAAGCGTATCATGCGGATTTTTGGTGAGCATCATCTGAAATACGATAAAGTAAATGGAGGAACACTGGCGATTCTTGAATTGGGTTTGGATGCCATTCGGCGGAAATGCCCAAAATTTGACACCTGGCTGGCCAGGTTGGAATTTCTCGCGGAGGGGGTGCGGGGAAAAGCAGAACCCCTTGAATAACCCCCTTATCCTTTACAGTTTCCTTTGAGTTGGTGGCGGCTTCAAAAAACACCGCATCGCCTATGCTCTCGGCGGCGGCGGAGGCGGAGAAGGCGGCCCCGACGGTCGCCTCGGCGGCGGCGTCGCCCCCGAAGCCGCCGCTTTCGCCTTTCCCTTTCGCCACATCATGAAGACCCCCGCCAGGCAGGCCGCCGCAGCCGCCAGCAGAATTCCGCCGATCCAGGGCCGGTAGAAAATCCACGCCACCGCGATCGTGATCAATGAAAACACCGCCGCCAGCAAAAACGCCACCATTCCCGTGCCCGCCGCCACCAGGCTGCCCACGAACGGAATCACGTCGGCCACCACCGACAGCGGCTTGAAGATCATTCCCAGCCCGATCGCCATCACCAGCAGCCCGGCCCCCCGCAGAAGCCAGGTGAGCCATTTGTTCCGGGTTTGGGCCTGCTGAAACATCGCCTCGGCACTGTGAACCCCGGTCCGGAGCAAAGAGATCGTCCCGCCCGCCTGGGTCTGGTAGGCCGAAAAGGTGTCCCCCTGCTGCCGGGCCACCAGGCTCACCGTCATGCGCGGCACCTCCCGGTAATAGATCCGCAGGTCCCCGATCTCCGGTGTTCCCGAATTGAAGCCGCAATAATAGCCGTCCTCGGCCGGTTCGCAGGTCCGGTCTCCGATCGTCTTCAATTCCCCGTCCGACCCCTCCACATCCAACGGCCGATATGCGGAGATGTCGTCCACCAGGCTTCGGGGCAGGGTATAGGCCCCGAGCGTCACCGGTTCGGCTGTCCAGGTTTGAGAACCGATCGGCATGGTCGGCGGGTTGCGGTGCTCCATCGGTTGTTTGAAGCTACTCGAATCGATCAGCCGGTCCGACCAGGTTCGATGATAATCATAGATGGTCACCTTCCGCTCCCCGCCGCCGACCTTCTTTTCCGTCTCGGTGCGCCGGCTCTCCTGCCACTGGAACATCTCCACCGTCCGCCGAAGCTTGAGCGCGCGGGTCTGCACCCCGAACGTCGGATCGGTCAGCACATCCTCGGTCACCGCCTTGCCGGTGACATGAACCAGTTGGCCGTCGAGTTCGGGGTCGATCCGGTCCGCCGATACCGAGACCACCTTGCCCCCGCCCTCCTTCAGGGTTTTGTATCGTTTCACCGCCCGCCCTTCGTTCCAGAAGAGCAGGGGAAAGGCCGCCGCGAACAGAATCAGCCCGACCAGGATGCCGGAAAAAGCCTTGCCGATCCGGCTGAACCAGGATGTTTCCGTGATTTCCGTGTAACGATCTTCCTCTGTCATGAATGCCCCCTTCTGATCAATGCAGCAGGATTGCGAATGCGGTTTCTTCCGATGAGCGGGATCATTTCATCGCACCGGCTTGTGTGCCGATCACAAACCCGACCGGTTTTTCACGCGAATGTTCGGAAAATATGTATATGCAATGATCGGCAATGACAAGGCATTTGTGATCGGTAGGAAAACCGGGGGCCGGCGCCTCTTCACCCGGTAAATGATCAGAATGCCCAGCAAAAGGGGAACCAGACTGAACAGCACCACCAGAGCGAAATCGGCCAGAGGGGACATATCCGAGGGTTTGGAATCGACCAAGGCGCCCAGCCCGATCAGCGCCCCGAAGAGGATTAATACAATCGCCCCCGTTATCTTCAGGATATCGAGAAATCGCATGCGCAATCGTCCATTTTTATGAGGTTCTCTGGCTGGAATTCACTTCCGTGAACACGACCTTCCGATAGATGTCCTCTAAAGCGATGTGGTGCGGAAGAGACGCAAATTCAATGTCGTCCCCCAGGCCTTTGGCTACGGTATACAGCCAGGTTTTCGGGTCTCTCCGAAAATAGGTTTCGACCAGCGGTTCCTCCTGAGAGATCATGACATATTCCTGCACCGAGTCCAGTCCGCGATAAAATTTGAACTTTTTACCGCGATCGAATGCCTGTGTGGCCGGCGACAGCACTTCGATGATCAGCAGAGGATTTCGAAGGATCTCATTTTTGCCTTCGGCGAATTCAATGTCTCCGCACACGACCATGGCATCGGGATAGACGAATCCGTTCGCTGCGGGGATCTCCAGTTTCATATTGCCGTCGAAGGCGACGCAGTCTTTGCTGTCAACCGCCTCTCGAAGACACCACATCAAATTGACACAGATCACACTATGGTTTCGGCTGCCGCCCGCCATCGCGAAGATCTCGCCGTCGATAAATTCGCTTCTCGAATCTGCGGCCGCTTCCATGGTGAGATATTCTTCGCGGGTATACCGATTTTTATAGCTCAATGCTTCGGCCATGGAACACCTCCTTTTCTCACATGCAAGCGGTGATGCAAATTTCAGGTTGGAAATTTCTTACCTTATGCGAAATAATCCAATTCCTCCTGTATCGTTTTTTCTTGAATCTGTTTTTTTTATAAACGAAAGAGCAGAAAAATGAAACATCCAAAAGACAAGAACTCGGTGTCTGATCTGGAAAACCGCACGGGAAAACTGGTCAAACAGATCATTATAACAAAACGGCCGGTGTTCATCACCACGGTCAAAGGATCCCTATCCCCGGGGGTGCTTCAGGATCGGGGTGCGTCTGAAAAAGTTAGCCCCTGTAGGAGCAGACAATCTATCCTTCTTCCGGCGCAATCCCGCCCATGCACAGGTATTTCATTTCCAGGTATTCATCCATTCCGTATTTCGACCCTTCCCGGCCGATGCCGGACTGTTTCATGCCGCCGAAGGGGGCCACGGCGGTGGAGATGAGGCCGGTGTTGATACCGAGGATGCCGTATTCGAGGCCTTCGGACATCCGCCAGATGCGGCCGATATCCCGGGTGTAGAAATAGGCCGCCAGCCCGTATTCGGTGTCGTTGGCCATCTTCAATGCCTCGGCTTCGGTATCGAATTTGAACAGGGGGGCCACCGGACCGAAGATCTCCTCCCGGGCCAGGTCCATGTCCGGGGTGGCGCCGGCCAGCACCGTCGGCTGAAAAAAGGTGCCGCCGAGGGAATGGCGCTCCCCGCCGGTGACCACCCGGGCGCCCTTGTCGACCGCATCCGCCAGAAGGCTTTCCACCTTTTCCAGTGCGGATGAATCGATCAGCGGCCCCTGGTCGGTCTTGCCCTTGAGGCCGTCGCCCACCTGCAGGTCGGATGCGGCCCGGGCCAGTTTGTCGGCAAAGGCGTCGTGGATGGCGGACTGAACCAGGAACCGGTTGGCGCAGACGCAGGTCTGACCGGTGTTCCGGTATTTGCTCACAATGGACCCTTGAACGGCGGCATCCGGGTCGGCATCCTCGAAGACGATGAAGGGCGCATTCCCGCCCAGCTCCAGGGACACCTTCTTGACCGAATCGGCGCACTGGGCCATGAGCTGTTTTCCGGTGGCCGTGGACCCGGTGAAGCTCAGTTTGCGAACGATCGGGTTTCCGGTGAGTTCGCCGCCGATCTCCCGGGCCGACCCGGTGACCACGTTGAGCACCCCGGCGGGGAGCCCGGCCCGGTCGGCCAGTTCCGCCAGGGCCAGGGCCGAAAAGGGGGTTGCGGAGGCCGGCTTGACCACCATGGTGCATCCGGCGGCCAGAGCGGGGCCGGCCTTGCGGGTGATCATGGCCGCCGGAAAGTTCCACGGCGTGATGGCTGCGCAGACCCCCACCGGCTCCTTGATCACCAGAATCCGGTTGTCCCGCTGCTGGGCCGGAATGGTGTCTCCGTAAACCCGCTTGCCCTCTTCGGCGAACCACTCGATAAAGGCGGCCGCATAGGCGATCTCCCCCTGGGATTCCGACAGCGGTTTCCCCTGCTCCGCCGTCATCAGTCTGGCCAGATCATCCTGATTGTCCATGATCAGTTCAAACCATTTGCGCAGCAATTGTGCCCGTTCCGTGGCGGTGCGGGCGCGCCAGTCGCCGAAGGCGCTTTCCGCCGCCTCGATCGCCCGGCGGGTTTCATCCGCGCCGAATTTCGGCACCGTCCCCAGCAGTTCTCCCGAGGCCGGATTGGCCACATCGAGGGTGGCGCGGGAATCGGAATCGAGCCATTCTCCGTTCACATAGCATTGCTTGTGCAGCAGGCGGTTGTCTTGAAGGGATACCATGTTGTTTCTCCTTTACTGGCGGGTGCGATAAATTTTTAAGAAAATATTCCTCTCGGATCGGATGGTCGATTTCGTTTGGAAGTTCTCTGAACCTCATGTTAATTTTAAATACCCTCGAAAGCAAGGGTGAATGGACAGGGCACTACTTCTTGCTGCAAAGGATATTGAAAAAGGCTTGCTTACTATCTGCACAAATGAGATTATTGAAAGATACGAGGACGAGCACAGTGAGAGCCGAAACGAAATCATCTATGGTCTCTCAATCAGGGGGCTCAATCAGACCGACAAATTCATTGCCGCGTCCTCCAGGCGATTCGAATACGATACTGCTGAACGAATACCTGAAATTGGTATATGACGATCTATGGCCATTCCAAAGAGGCCGAAAAGAAGCGGCGACAATTGGATGAAATTTATCAGGGGGAAGAACCGGCCCCGGAAAGAGAATACCCATGATTCAAAAAGCCGACATAAAGAATTTCACGGCGTTTCAACATATCGACCTCGATTTGGCACCGGGCCTCAACGTCTTCATCGGCGAAAACGGTACCGGCAAATCCCACATTCTCAAATTGCTGTACACTGTTCTGGCGACCAGTGCCGAAGAAGGCAAAAAACCGGGTGTCGATACTCCCACGAAAACATTGCTGCAAACCCGCCTTGCCGATAAACTGGTCAATGTTTTTCGACCCGACTACCTCGGCAGACTGACCCGCCGAAAGCAGGGCCGGGAACGCTGTGAAGTCCAAATTTGGTTTGATATGGACTCCTTCGGCTTTTTAAAGCCTTCCTATGATATCGAATTCAAGTTTTCGACCCAGAGCAAATCCGAAGTACTTCTGGAAAAAGCGCCAAAAGACTGGATACAGACAGCCCCTGTTTTTCTGCCCACCCGTGAGCTGCTGACAATCTATCCCGGATTTCTGTCGGTCTATGAAGGGCATTATCTGGAATTCGAAGAAACGTGGCGGGATACCTGCCTGCTTCTGGGGGCGCCGGCCCTGAAAGGACCTAAGGAGAAGGCGGCGAAAGCACTGCTGAAGCCTCTGGAAGAGGCCATGGGCGGCAGTATTGTACTTGATAAAAATGGACGGTTTTATTTGAAAACACCGGGGCAGGGTGCTTTTGAGATGCATTTGGTGGCTGAAGGCCTGCGAAAATTGGCAGTGTTGTCCCGACTGATCGCAACCGGTTCACTCCTCGACAAGGGATTTTTGTTCTGGGATGAACCCGAAACCAATCTGAACCCCAAACTCATTCGTCTGATAGCCGAAGCCATTTTCAATATCTGCAAAAACGGGATTCAGGTGTTCGTCGCCACGCACAGCCTTTTTCTGGTGAGGGAATTATCCATTCTCGCATCCCAAAGCCGGTTCCGATCCGTATCCCAGGCCTATTTCGCCCTTGAATCCACCCCGGAGGGCGTAGCCGCAACCCAGGGCGCGACCATTGAGGATGTGGAACCTCTGCTGCTGCTTGATGAGGAGCTGAGCCAGTCGGATCGTTTTTTAGCAGAGGCGGCGGAATGACCGTCACCATAATTGAAAAAAAGCTGCGATTTACCTTTCCCGCAGACTGCCTGGCCACAAAATATGATGAATGGTCCTACTACCGAAAACAATACCAGAAAACCTGTGAATCCTCCAAAGCAGTCGATATGGTCTGCATTACACCGAATCCGCAGACACTATGGCTTGTGGAGGTTAAGGATTACCGTATTCATCGCCGAACCAAAGTCATTGATCTGGGGGACGAAGTCGCTTTTAAAGTTCGGGATACCCTGGCAGGGCTTTTCGCAGCCCGAGTCAACGCCAACGATGGTGCAGAAAGAGAATTTGCCGGCAGAGCCGTACAGACGGGAAAGATTCGAATCGTGCTGCACCTGGAGCAGCCCCTGAAACATTCAAAGCTGTTTCCAAGGGCCATTCATCCGGCAAACATCGTACAGAAGTTAAAACAGAGACTGAAAGCCGTAGATCCACATCCGAAGCTGGTGGACCATCGAACAATGACCGCTGATATT
>JBKHDE010000191.1:0-9266 GCA_046541495.1 Desulfococcaceae bacterium | reverse complement strand
TCACTGGGCAGGCGGGTTTCTTATTTCACAAGGTGGTGGAGGCGGCGGGAGTCGAACCCGCGTCCGAAGATATTCCACACTGGCGTCTACATACATATTCTGAAATTTAATTTAGTCTTTCAGGTCTCCTTCAGACGGGATACCTCAAAGACGAGCCTGGTAAAGGTTTCGCCTCATCCGTACCAGACGACCGGATTCGGCTATCCTGCTTAGTCGACGCCCGGTTCCGGACCCGCAGGAGTGGTCCGGTAGGACGGCAGCCGGTGTTAAGCGGCTACGGCGTAATTATAATCGTCTGCGATTATGTTTATTCCCCGCCGTTTTACGAGCAGCAGGAACCTCGGTATGCAACCAGCACTTCTATACCTCCGTCGAAGCCGTTTCGCCCCCTCGTGAAGTACGTTGTTCGCAGCGTATATTACATCGATTTTTAAAGAGCGGTCAGACGTTATAATCTAACCATCGGTGACGGCCCTGTCAAGATCCGATCAAGATCCGATCAAGATCCGTTTCTTTTTTCCTTGCCTCCGTCATCGATGTCTACAATATAAACCCCCGTCGGCCGGATGTCAACCGATATCGGCAATTATTTATACAAAAAACGTGCCAAACACCTCAAAGAACGCCGTCCTTGCGCATCCGGTCCATATCCCGCTTTTCATCCCGCTCCCGAATCGCATGTCGTTTGTCCGGCAGCCGCTTGCCCTTGGCCAGGGCCAGGGTCATTTTGGCCTTGCCGTCTCTGAAATAGATATTCAGGGGGATCAGGGAATACCCCTTTTCCTGGACCTTTCCGGTCAGCTGCTTGATCTCGTAATGGTGCATCAGCAGCTTGCGGGTGCGCAGCGGGTCGTGGTTCTCGTAATAGGCGAAGGGATACGGCCCGATGTGCATCTGATGGACGAAGATCTCCCCGTTCTGAATACGGGCGTAGGCATCCTTGAGATGGGCCCGGCCCATACGCAGGGCCTTGACCTCGGTGCCCTGGAGCACCATCCCGGCCTCGAACTTGTCTTCGATGTGGTAATTGAACCGGGCTTTTCGGTTGTCGGTGACGATTTTTCGATTGGATTTGGCCAAAATATCTCTCCTTCAGATCCATCGCATCATTTGGACCCCGTGGGCTTTCAAAAGGGGGTACTTCCATCGGAAATTCCATCCGGTCGTGTCGCTTCAGTGGGTGTAGATCATGCCGGAGATCACGTTCCCGTAGGTGGTCTTCAGTAAATTTTCGATCTCCCGGGCCGAGGTCTGCTTCAGGACCTCTTTTACAAAGCATTTGGCGTCCCACAAATTCAGGGACCGAATGGTATTCTTGACCATGGGAATCGATTGCGGATTAAGGCTCAGTTCATCGATCCCCATCCCCAGAAGGATGGGCAGGTTGAACGGGTCCCCGGCCATCTGGCCGCACATGAAGACCTTGATGCCTTTTTGGTGGCCCACCTCCGCCACCCGCCAAATCATCCGCAGAACGGCCGGGTGCAGGGGCTGATACAGATGCGACACATGCCGGTTGCCCCGGTCGATGGCCAGCATGTACTGGATCAGGTCGTTGGTGCCGATGCTGAAAAAATCGACCTCGTCGGCCAGCACATCCGCCATCACCACCGCCGAGGGGACCTCCACCATCATTCCCACCTCGATCTCCCGTTTGAAATCCACCCCTTCCCGCTCGAGGGATTCGGCCGCCTCCAGCAGAATCCGCTTGGCCTCTTGAATTTCATGACTGCCGGAAATCATGGGAAACATGATTCGGACATGGCCGTACCGGGCCGCCCGCAGAATCGCCCGCAGCTGAGTCATGAAGATTCGCGGCTTTTTCAGGCAGTACCGAATCGCGCGCAGTCCCAGGGCCGGGTTGGCCTCCTGAAAATGGCCGGCATAGGAGATGACCTTGTCGCCGTTGATGTCAAGAGTGCGGATAGTCACCGGATGAGGGGCCATCACCTCCACCACGTCCTTGTACCGGTCGAAAAGCTCGTCTTCGGTGGGGAAGTCGGTGCGGTTCATGTACTGGAACTCGGTCCGGTACAGTCCGATGCCGTTGCCCCCGTAGTCGCGGACCGCCACCACCTCTTCGGGCAGTTCGATATTGCCCATGACCTGAATGGAGATGCCGTCGGTGGTCTGGGCCGGCAGCCGGCTGGCCCGGGAGATCGAGGCCTTGTACCGCTCGTAGCGAAGGCTTCGCTCTTCGTATTCGATCAGGGTGTTTTCATCCGGGTTGACGATCAGGGTGCCGGTGGTGCCGTCCACCACGATGAAATCGTCGCTGTGAATCAGGGCGGTGGCGTTGTGAAGCCCCAGCACCGCCGGAATCTCCAGGGTCCGGGCGATGATACCGGTGTGGGAGGCGATGCCCCCGCCGTCGGTGACCAGCCCCTTGATCCGCTCCAGTTGAATCTGGCTGGTCTCCGCCGGGGAGAGATCGGTGGCCACCAGGATGACCCGCTTGTCGATGGATTTGATATCCACCGGCTCCCCGCCCACCAGATTGCGCATGATCCGGTCCGAGACATGGACGATGTCGGAGCCCCGCTCCTTGAAATAGGGATCGGTCATGTTCTGAAAGATCGTCTTCAGCTCGGCCACCACCTTCTTCAGGGCCCATTCGGCATTGATCCGCTGGGTCTGAATGGTGTCGATGGTCTTGCCGAAGAGCATCTTGTCTTTCAGCAACAGAACATGCGCCTCCAGAATCCCGGCATGCCGGCGGATCTCTTCGGGGGTCTCTTCGATGATGGCCCGCAGCTCCGCCTCGGCGCTTTCCACGGCGGTTTTGAAACGGCGGATCTCCCGGTCGATGTCGGCGTCGCCGATGTGGTAGCGCTTGATGACATTGACCCCCTCCTTGCCCACCAGGTAGGCCTTGCCGATGCAGATGCCGGGGGCGGCCCCGATGCCTTTGAGTACGATTTCCCGGTTTTCCCGCTCGGTCATGGAATGCCTATTCTCCGAACCCGTTCTCCACCAGCAGGACGATATCGTTGAGGATCGGCAGATCCGAGGGGGATTCGATCTTGACGGTAATCAGGGATCCCTTGGCGCAGGCCAGCGACAGCATATCGATAACGCTCTGGGCGTCGACCGCTTCGTCGTCTTTGATCAGCCACACCTTCGACTCCGCCTTCTGCGCGATCCCCGCGATCTGGGCCGCGGATCGCGCGTGAAGCCCCAGGTCGTTGATGATCTCCACCTCTTTTGCGTAGTTGTCGGGTAAACTGTCCATAACCTTTCGTGCATTAAGCCGTGCGCTGAGTCGTTCGTCCGGTGATGGTGCGGATCGGAAAGTGCCCTCTTCTAACAATGCACGGGAGGGATGTCAATCCAAACCCGGCGGGGGCCACGGGAATCATGCCGGCCGCACCTCTTCTTTCAGCATGCAGCAGGCCACCCGGTATTCCGGGGCGCCGTCCGGCAGGTAGCTCAGGTTGCCCGGCTGGATCAGCTTGTTCATAACGCATCCTTCGGGAATCTCCAGCCGAAAAAAGTCGGTTTCGTTGAGCGGCCCTCTCTCCACCGGTTGATCGCCCTCAAAGGCCATGCCGTGGATGGGGAAATCCTCGCACAGCGGACACCGATACACCCTGCCGTTGGGAAATACAAAATAGTTGTCGGCGCAGAGTCCGGCGCAGTCGAAGACCTCCCCGGGTTCCAGAAAAACCTTGGGATAGGTCACCGGAATGCCGGCATCCGCGGCGGCTTGGGCCGCCTCGGGAATCACCCGCAGCCATTCCTCCCGGGAGATCTGTTTGGTGTCGGGATCGGCGGCCGATTTTCCTCGAATACCGATCACTTGAATAAACCAACGCTCGACCCCCAGATCCTTCAGCAGCGGGGGCATTTGCGTCAGTTCATGGATGTTGGCGGCGCTGACCGTATAGATCAGGCTGGTGGAAAACCCCCGCCGGACCGCCCGGCGAATCCCGTCGGTGCAGGCCGCAAAACAGCCCTTACCGCGCAGGGCGTCGTTGGTCTTCGGGGTGGCTCCGTCCAGGCTGAAGCTGAAAAAATCGACCTCGTCGGGTTCGACCTTGTCGAGGATGTCGTGAAAGAGGTACCCGTTGGTGTCCACCGTGACCGACTTGTATCCCAGCCGGCGGGCGGCGCGGACGGCGGCCGGCAGCTCCGGGTGAAGGGTGGGTTCCCCTCCCAGAAAAATGACGTTGGCCTCCCGACTGCGGCCGGCCAGGGCCTCGAGCCAGGATTCGATCACCGACAGTTCCAGCAGGTTTTCTCCGTGCTGGGCCCGGTTGATATAGCAGTGGCGGCACCGGAGGTTGCACCCGGTCAGGATGTGAAAGAACACGTTGGTCGCCTCTTTGGTAAAGGCGACGGTCTCTTTTACCTTCATGGCGTATGGGCCCGCGGGGATCGGCTACCCGATCTCCAGACAGCTTTTGGAGAGGTCCTGGTCGAACTGGACCGAATAGCAGCCGTCGAAACAGGCCTTGCAGAAATACCGCTCCGGATGCTCCACCCCGGTGGCCTCCAGCAGCCCCTTGAGGCTGAGATAATAGAGGCTGTCGAGCCCCAGGTAGTCGCTCAGCTCCTGGACCGACTTGCTGGAGGCGATCAGTTCGCCCTTGGTGGAAAAGTCGATGCCGTAATGGCAGGGGAACCGGTGGGGCGGCCCGGCCACCCGCAGGTGAATCCGCTTGACCCCGATCTCCCGCAGGGCCCGTACCCGGGTCTTGACGGTGGTGCCTCGAATAATCGAATCCTCAATGATGATGATGTCTTTGCCCTTGAGCAGCTCTCGAATCGGATTGAGCTTGACCCGCACCCCGAAGTCGCGCATCGACTGGGTGGGCTGAATAAAGGTGCGGCCCACATAATGGTTTCGAATCATCCCCAGCTCAAAGGGAATCCCCGATTCCTCCGAATACCCCAGGGCCGCATAGGTGCCGGAATCGGGAAAGGGCATGACCAGGTCCGCCTCCACCGGGGCCTCCTGGGCCAGCCGCCGGCCGTGGGCCTTTCGCACCCCGTAGACGTTCTTGCCGTAGATGGTGCTGTCGGGCCGGGCGAAATAGATGAACTCGAAGATGCAGAAATTGCTGGTGTTGGGGGTGGGGGTGCGCAGACTCTTGATGCCGTTTTCGCTGATAATCACGATTTCGCCCGGGTCGAGCTCCCGAATGAACTCGGCCTGAACCAGATCCAGGGCGCAGGATTCGGAAGCCAGCACATAGCTGCCGTTGAGTTTTCCCAGGCACAGGGGTCGGAACCCGTTGGGGTCTTTGATCCCCACCAGCTCCCCCATGCTGGTCAGCAGCACAAAGGAGAAGGCCCCCTTCAGGCGGGAAACGGTGTAGACCAGGGACTGCTCGAACCCGTACTTGAGGTTGCTCACCAGAAAATGGAGAAACAGCTCGCTGTCCATGGTGGTCTGGAAAATGGAGCCCGACTCCTCCAGTTCGTTTTTGAGGGCCTGGGCGTTGACCAGGTTGCCGTTGTGGGCCACCGCATAGGACTTTTTTCGGTGATGGACCACAAACGGCTGGGCGTTGGTCAAAATCGAGCTGCCGGTGGTGGAGTAGCGCACATGGCCCACCCCGCTTCGACCATGAAGCTCGTCGAAATGGTATTTTTCAAATACGTCGGAGACCAGCCCCATGCCTTTATGGGAGACAATGGCGCCGTCCCGAAAGACGGCGATGCCGGCGCTCTCTTGGCCCCGGTGCTGGAGCGCATAGAGGCCGAAATAGGTCAGTTTGGCCGCCTCATTATGTCCGTGAATGCCGAATAACCCGCAGGATTCGCGGGGTTTGTCTTCGTCATACATTGATTTTTTTCTCTTTTTTTGGAATCGATTCGTTCGGTTCAAGCCCGGCGGGCCTTTTGTCGTAAAAAAGCCCCGGGCATTGTTTTTGCTTTCGTAATCCCCCTAATATAATACCGTTTCCGGCAAACCCCAAACAGGGGCAACCACTCCCCGGAATCGGCCGTTCCGTCAGAGCGTGAGGGCGCAGATGTCGGCGGTGTATTCCTGAAGATTCTTGACGGTGATCCGGTTTTCCTTGAGCGCCGCGATGCCCCGGCACATGGCATTGGCGCCGGCCACGGTGGTGGCGTAAGGAATGCTGAACTTGATGGCGGCCCGCCGAATAAAATAGCCGTCCCGGGTGGGTTCATTGCCGGCCCCGGTGTTGATGATCAGCTGAACCTCGCCGTTTTTGATGGCGTCCACCACATGGGGCCGGCCCACCGATACCTTGTTGACCCGGCGGTTGGGAATGCCGTTTCGGTCCAGCAGGGCGGCGGTGCCCTTGGTGGCCATGATCTCGAAGCCGAGCCGGTGAAACTCGCGGGCGAATCCGAGGGCCTCGGCCTTGTCCCGGTCCTGAACGCTGATAAAGACGGCGCCGGTGGTGGGCATCTTCTGGCCGGCCCCGAGCTGGGCCTTGGCATAGGCATGCCCGAAATGGCAGTCGATGCCCATGACCTCGCCGGTGGATTTCATCTCCGGACCCAGCAGGGTGTCGACGTCGGGAAACCGATTGAAGGGGAGCACCGACTCTTTCACTGAAATATGGGGGGGCACGATTTCCCGGGTCAATCCGAGTTCCTTCAGGGTTCGGCCCAGCATCACCTTGGTGGCCAGTTTGGCCAAAGGCACGCCGGTGGCCTTGCTCACGAAGGGGATGGTCCGGGAGGCCCGGGGGTTGACCTCCAGCACGTAGAGCTGGTGGTTGCGAATGGCGTATTGCACATTCATCAGTCCCACGACGTTCAATTCCGCGGCCATGGCTTTGGTGGCATCCGCGATTCGGGTCAACATTTCCGGCTCGATGTTCTGGGGCGGCAGTACGCAGGCCGAATCCCCGGAGTGGACCCCGGCGGCCTCGATATGTTCCATGATGCCGCCGATGAGGGTGTCCTTTCCGTCGCTGATGGCGTCCACATCCACCTCCACGGCGTTTTCCAGGAACTTGTCGATCAGCACCGGATGGCCCGGTGAGGCCAGAATGGCCAGCCGGGTGAAATTGGCCAGCTCCTCCGGGGTATAGACGATCTTCATGGCCCGGCCGCCCAGCACATAGGAAGGCCGCACGATCACCGGATAGCCGATCTTTTCGGCCACCTGCTTGGCCCCGTCCAGGGTGGTGGCGGTGCCGTTGGCCGGCTGGACCAGATCGACCTTGTTGAGCATGGCCTGAAACAGCTCCCGGTCCTCGGCCCGGTCGATGGATTCGGGCTGGGTGCCCAGAATGGGGACCCCGGCCTCGGCCAGGGGTACGGCCAGATTCAGGGGGGTCTGGCCCCCGAACTGAACGATCACCCCGAAAGGCTTTTCCGACTCGATGATGTGGAGCACATCCTCCCGGGTGAGCGGCTCGAAATAGAGCTTGTCCGAGGTGTCGTAGTCGGTGGAGACGGTTTCGGGGTTGCTGTTGACCATGATGGACTCGATGTCCATCTCCCGCAGGGCGAAGGAGGCGTGGACGCAGCAGTAGTCGAATTCGATTCCCTGGCCGATTCGGTTGGGGCCGCCCCCGAGAATCAGCACCTTTTTTCGATCGGAGATGCGGGCCTCGTTCTCCAGTTCATAGGTGGAATAATAATAGGGGGTGGCGGCCCTGAATTCGGCCGCGCAGGTATCCACCAGTTTGTAGACCGGACGGATGCCGAGTTCTTTTCGATAGCGCTCCACCGCCGGTTCGGTGGACCCGGTGAGGTGGGCCAGCTGGATATCCGAAAACCCCCAGGACTTGGCCCGCCGCAGCAGGGCCGGCTCCAGCCGGCCGCCCGATTTTGCGGCTTCTTCGGAAAGGGTCGCTTCCATATCCACCAGCTGCTTGAACTGATGCAGAAACCAGGGATCGATTTTGGTGAGATCAAAAACGGCGTCCACCGACATCCCCGCCTGCATCGCATACCGCACGTAAAAAAGCCGCTGGGAGTTGGGGGTGGCCAGTTTCTGTTCGATTTCGGTTAGGGTCGGCCGGCGCTCTTCCAGATCCTCGACATCCCGGCCGTCGGCTCCGAACCCGTGGCGCCCGATCTCCAGGGACCGCAAGGCCTTTTGCAGGGATTCCTTGAAGGTTCGGCCGATCGACATGGTCTCCCCCACCGATTTCATGGAGGTGGTGAGATAGTCCTGGGTTTCGGGGAATTTCTCAAAAGTCCACCGGGGGATTTTGAGGACGCAGTAGTCGAGGGTCGGCTCGAAGGAGGCCATGGTCTCGCCGGTGATGTCGTTGGGGATTTCGTCCAGGGTGTAGCCCACCGCCAGCTTGGCCGCAATCTTGGCGATGGGGTAGCCGGTGGCCTTGGAGGCCAGGGCCGAACTTCGAGAGACCCGGGGGTTCATCTCCACCACCACCATCTCCCCGTCCTTCGGGTTGACGGCGAACTGGACATTGGAGCCGCCGGTGTCCACCCCGATCTCGCGGATGATGTCGATGGAGGCGTCCCGCAGCACCTGATACTCCCGGTCGGAGAGGGTCTGGACCGGAGCCACGGTGATGCTGTCGCCGGTGTGCACCCCCATCGGGTCCACATTCTCGATGGAGCAGATGATGACTACGTTGTCCTGCTTGTCGCGCATCACCTCCAGCTCGTATTCTTTCCACCCGAGCACCGACTCTTCCAGCATCACCTGATGGATCATGCTGGCGTCGAGCCCGGCCTTGGCCATCAGATCCAGGTCTTCGGGGTTGTAGGCCACCCCCCCGCCGGTGCCGCCCAGGGTGAAGGCGGGCCGCACGATGATGGGAAACCCGAGTTCCCCGGCGATCTCCCGCACCTGGTCCATGGTGTTGGCGATGCCGCTTTTGGGGATCCGCAATCCGATCCGGTGCATGGCCTGGCGGAACCGGTCCCGGTCTTCGGCTTTTTCGATGGCCTCCACCGAGGCCCCGATCATCTCCACCCCGAACCGGTCGAGGACGCCCATTTTGGCGATCTCGATGGCGGTGTTGAGGGCGGTCTGCCCCCCCAGGGTCGGCAACAGGGCGTCGGGACGCTCCTTTTCGATGATCATGGCCACCGCCTCGGGGATCACCGGCTCCACGTAGGTGCGGTGGGCCGTCTCCGGGTCGGTCATGATGGTGGCCGGGTTGCTGTTGACCAGGACCACTTCGTAGCCTTCTTCCCGAAGGGCTTTGCAGGCCTGGGTTCCGGAATAGTCGAATTCGCAGGCCTGGCTGATGATGATGGGGCCGGCCCCGATAATGAGGATCTTGTTGATGTCGGTTCTTTTCGGCATATCAGGTCGTTGACTCTCTGCGGTTGAATCGCGGTTGCGGTATTATGGT